>JACMLC010000469.1 GCA_014379795.1 Pyrinomonadaceae bacterium | reverse complement strand
TTCGGTCAGGTCAATCTTGTTTGGAAACTTGTTCGTGCCCCAATCGGCGGTCGCACGCCCCAGCGAAGTCGTCGTCCATTCGCCCACGCCGTCCAGAGTCAGCACCGCTGCTTCTTCAAACGGCGAAGCGAACATCGCGCTCGCCGCGTGGCTCATGTGATGCTCGATAAAGAGAATTTTTTCCCGCGCCACAGGCAGCTTGTCCAGCATCGTTGACTTGACCCACAGCTTATCGCTGAACCATGCGATCATCGCTTCGCGAAAGACCTGCCACGAGCGCGGGTACGTGCCTAAGTGCGACATCATGATGCGCTCGAACTTGGGCAACGGTTTCTCGAAAAAGACGACGTAGTCCAAATCCTGCGCGGTGATGCCGCCCTCGCGCAGGCAATAATCAATTGCATGTTCGGGAAAGCGATGGTCGAACTTGACGCGGCTAAAACGTTCTTCCTGCGCCGCCGCGACCAGATCGCCGTCGCGCAAAAGCGCCGCAGCCGAATCATGATAGAAAGCTGAAATCCCCAGTATGTGCATCTTCTACTTGCCTCTAAACCTTTCCATCAGAACTGGCTGCGCGCTGCCGCCATGTCCTTGTCCCGCGTCTCTCGCTTAGTCCAATTCGACTCCGCATGTTTCTCACGCAATTTGAGCGGGTCAACGATAAAACGTCCGATCAAACCGAACGGCAGGGCGACGGTGAAATAGAAAAAAGTCAGCAACAAGCGAGATTGAAAGTCGCCGATGTAATGCGCCAACTCTTTCCAACCGCGCCACAATTTGCCTAATAGCTTTTTCACGCTCGATACCCTCCGCTCCTCTGTTAGAACAGTGTGTAGATAAACGGCCCGACGCCCGCCGTGCTGCCTAAGATAATCAGGACGACGAACAGCAACAGCACCACGATCATCGGCATCAGCCACCACAACTTACGCTGCCATAAAAACCCGAACAGCTCTCCCACCGTCCCTACCATATTTTTTAAACCGGCCATTTCCGCTATCTCCTAAAAAAGTGTTGCCTAAAAATGAATGAAATCCCAACTAAACTAAAATCAATCCCGTGGCACGGCGACGGTCGTGGCGGGTCGCCTGCTCTGTGCAATCATCGCGAAGGTTGCGAGGCACAAACCAAAAGCCAGATTTGCCAGCAGCCATGTCCACGAACGAGACGCACTGCGCCACTCTGCGCCAAGCAGCGTTCCGATAATCACACTGCCCGTAATCCATAAAATGAATCCGAAAAATGTACCGACCGCGATCAAGCCTCTTGTCGGGATGCGTTGCTGGCAGACCGAATACAAAAGAGACAGCAACAGCCGCAACAAAAGATGCACGCCAAGCCCGATGAGCATCAGCGTATTCGGTTCCATCTGCTCAAAACGTTTGGGCAAGACGAGCGTTGCGAATTGCCTGAGCACTGATTCAACAGACAAGCCCGAATAAGGCTCCATCAGAATGACTATCCCCAGCATCAAAAATGCCGCGACAAGTCCGGCGAACATTCCCGCGAAGGGCGACAGAGCCATCTCATCAACTTTATACGGCGAATCAGAAATCATTCAGACATCCTCACGACAAAAATATTCCGTTGCTTATTTCCCTGCTCCGCTCTGGGGCGCGGACGCCTTTGGAGCCAGCAAATTTTCTTTGCTTAAAAATTCGTACAAACCTTCTGCGACCAGCCGGTTGCCTTCGGGCGAGTA
>JACMLC010000468.1 GCA_014379795.1 Pyrinomonadaceae bacterium | reverse complement strand
GCCGTCCAAGCTCATTCGTTTGGCATCTCAACAGACAGGCTCGTGCCAGCCGATTACGATGCGGATGGCAAGACGGACATCGCCGTCTATCGCGCCTCGCAGGGAACGTGGTACTTGCAGCAAAGCACGGCAGGATTTACGGGGCGGCAGTTCGGCATCTCGACGGATGTTCCTGTCGCAGCGGATTATGATGGGGATGAAAAGGCCGACCTCGGAGTGTTCCGCGAAGGCATGTGGCACATCCTACAGAGCACGAACGGGTTGACGAGGAGCGAGCAGTGGGGAGCGAGTGGCGACACGGCTGCACCTTCCGCTTTCGTTCCCTGAGTGAGTTAAGGCGAAATAAATAGCAAAGCCACGATGAACAATGCCTGAGCATCATTCATCGTGGCTTTTTCGTTTGAACGAGTAGATTTTTAGTTAAATCCTGCAACATCTCGCGGAACTTGGATTGAGGCCGCGTGAAATAAATGTTGACATTTGATGGCAACGGATTTAATTTCCAACGCGTCGCGGTATATGCCTGTAAGTCCAGAGAGGTTTTAGCTGAGCCTTGCCGACATGCGTTTCCCCCCTGTTTCGAGTTGCAAACAAGCGAAAAAGTTAGTTGCCCTGCAACAAGGCTTTTGCAGAGTTAATAGCACGGCAATTCCTCTGGATGAACGCTTTGTTCATCCGCAGCAGGAACTTTCGCTGCGCTCGTCCTACAGCCTCCCCCCTGAGCGGTCTCTCATCACATAAGGATGCTTTATGAGAAAAGATTCAACTTTACAGCCGGGCAAAATCACCCGGCGGCTGGCACGATATTTTATTCTCTTACTGGTTTTGAGCTTACTTGCCATAACTTTTCGCCATCACTCGACGGCAGTTGATGCGCAGGAAGAAGCGAGTCCGGAGACTTTAGCTTTTACGGAAAACTTCGACGGCTTGAGCGCCCCGACCCTGCCTTTGAATTGGAGCACGAGCAGCGCGGGCGCGGTCTCTTCATTCGTCACGACTGTCACTACTCCTGACACGCCGATGAACACGGCTTTTGTCAACGACCCCAATACGGAAGGCGAAGGCTCGCTGGTCACGCCGTCCATCAATATCGGGCCAACCGGCTCGAAGTTAATCTTCAGAAACAATTACAACACGGAATCCAACTGGGACGGAGGCGTGCTGGAAATCAGCATCGCCGGAGGTTCTTTTGTGGACATCCTCACGGCTGGCGGTTCGTTCGTCAGCGGTGGTTATAACGGAGTGGCGAAAGGGACGGGCAACCCGCTGCCGGTCCCGCCCGCGACCAGCCGCCCTGCATGGACGGGAAATTCGGGCGCTTATCTCACGACAGAGGTTAATATGCCCGCAGCGGCAGCAGGTCAGATTGTTCGCCTGCGTTGGCGTATGGGTTCCGATAACAGTGTTGCCGGTCTAGGCTGGCGGGTTGACACGATCACGATCACCAATGTCATCACAGCCGAGAATACCGTCAACATAAACATTCCGGATTCAGGCACAGCCTCGCTTTATCCTTCGAGCGTCAATGTTTCCGGCTTGGGCGGCGCAGTGACGGATGCGACTATAGTTCTCAATAATTTCACACACACGGCGCCGGACGACGTAGACCTCTTGCTGGTCGCTCCCGGCGGTCGTCGTGTGGTGCTGATGTCCGATGTCGGCGGCACAGTCCCCGTCACCAATCTCTCGCTCATCTTTTCTGACACTGCCGCCACTTCGCTGCCCGATGAAGGGACACTTGCATCCGGCACTTTCAAGCCAACCAATGTCGGCAGCGGCGACGCCTTTCCCGCTCCTGCTCCGCAAGGCGCGCCTTCAGGGACGACGCTTTCCGCCCTCAACGGCATTGCTCCTAACGGCACGTGGAGCCTCTATCTGGTTGACGACAATGGAACCAACGCGGGCAGCATCTCCGGCGGGTGGAGCCTGTTGCTCAACACTTCGACCACGGCGTGCGGATTGACCATCACGCCGCCGCTCCAAGTGTTTCCAATTACCGGAGGCTCAGGCAGCTTTAATATCCTGCCTGCTGCGGGCGGCTGCGGCTGGACTGCCGTCAGCGATGTTAGTTTCATCACCATCACTTCCCCACAGAACGGTGAAGGCAATGCCACGCTGAGCTTTACCGTGGAGACCAACATGGGGCAGGGTCGCACGGGCACCATCACTGTCTCAAGCGCAACAACAACACGCACTTTTTCCATCCAGCAGCAATCGGGCTGCCCGTTCACGCTGAGCCAGGAGACTTTGAATTTTGGTGGAAGCGGTGGCGCGGGCAATGTGGGCGTCACGGCGGCAGGCATCTGCGGCTGGATTTCCACCACCGATGATAACTGGATTACCATTCAATCAGGCAACGGCAGCGGCAACGGCACGGTCACATTCACAGTCGCTCCGAACACGACCAACAATCAGCGCACGGGAACGATTCAGATCGGAGCGCGACCTTTAACCATCATTCAAGCCAGAGCGACGGGCGAAACTCCTTTCGACTTTGACGGGGACTCAAAGGCAGACCTCTCGGTCTTTCGCTCGAACGCAGGCGCCTGGTATATCTCCAACAGCTCGAACGGCTCACTGCTCTCTCAGCAGTTCGGTCTGGCGACAGACCGCATCGTGCCGACAGACTATGACGGAGATAACAGAGCCGACATCTCGGTCTTTCGTGGCGGAACATGGTACACGCTGTCGAGTATCAACGGTTCGTTGAGGACGGATCAGTGGGGAGCAACTGGCGACATTCCGGCGCCCGCCGATTATGACGGAGACAGCAAAGCAGACCTCGCGGTGTGGCGCGAGAGCAGCGGGACTTTCTATATCCTCTCCAGCCTCAACGGCTCAGTGAGGGCGGCGCAGTTTGGCACGTTTGGAGACCGACCGGTGATCGGAGACTTTGATGGAGATGGCAAGGCGGATGTGGCTGTGTTCCGTCCATCGAACGGGACATGGTACATCCTGAGAAGCAGTGACTCTGCGCTGCAAGCCTCGCAGTTCGGTCTTAGCAGTGATAGGGCTGTGCCAGCCGATTATGATGCCGACGGCAAGACGGACATCGGAGTCTACCGTGCAAGCAATGGGACGTGGTACTTGCAGCAAAGCACGGCAGGATTTACGGGGCGGCAGTTCGGCATCTCGACGGATGTGCCGGTGGCGGCGGATTATGATGGGGATGGCAAGGCTGACCTCGGAGTGTTCCGCGAAGGAGTGTGGCACATTCTGCAAAGCACGAACGGGTTGACAAGGAGCGAGCAATGGGGAACGAGCGGCGACACGGCTGCACCTTCCGCTTTCGTTCCCTGAGTGAGTTGAGGGGATAAGAGAAAAGCCACGATGAGTGATGCTCAGGCATCATTCATCGTGGCTTTTTTTGTATGAATAGTGTGCTGGGTTTACCTGTCAAACACTTGGTGAAATCGGCCTTACACCGATTTGATCAGCCACCGTTGGGTGTCGTTATTTTGCTCAGGTCGCGTGACCAGAGCGAAGTCCTTCTCCTCAATTTCATGCGCATCCATAAAGCGGCCATTGCTCTTTTGCTGGATGGTGAAGGTGTTGTTTCCCAATGGTATTACAATCCATCTCTGGGTGTCGTTGTTCTGGGCCTCGCGGGTTACGAGACCGAAGTCCTTACCCGAGTCTTCATGTGCATCCACAAAGCGGCCACTGCTCTGCTGCTGAATGGTGCACACAACCCCAACAGCAGTTAGAGGCCATCTTTGGGTGTCGTTGTTCTGGGCGGGCCGGGTTACGAGAGCGAAGTCTTTCCCCTCAATTTCATGTGCATCCATAAAGCGGCCATTGCTCTTTTGCTGGATGGTGAAGGTGTTGTTTCCCAATGGTGTTACTGTCCATCTCTGAGTGTCGTTGTTCTGGGCTTCGCGGGTTACGAGACCGAAGTCCTTACCCGAGTCTTCATGTGCATCCATAAACCGGTTATTGCTCTTTTGCTGGATGGTGTATTGGCCGTCTAAGTATGGGCCGCCGAAGCGAGTCATTACCCATTTCTGGGTGTCGTTGTTCTGCGCAGGGCGCGTGACCAGCCCGAAGTCTTTCCCCGAGTCTTCATGCGCATCCACAAACCGGCTATTGCTCTTTTGCTGGATTGTAAACACGCCTCCCACCGGTATTAGCATCCATCTCTGGGTGCGGTTATTCTGCGCAGGGCGTGTGACCAACGCGAAGTCTTTCCCCGAGTGTTCATGCGCATCCACAAACCGGTTATTGCTCTTTTGCTGGATGGTGTACAGTCCCGGCTTCAAGGTTAATGGAATCGAAAGAGGGTACATGAAGTTGACGGCTTGAACATCGCTGTCACTAAGCCCGTCTCTCTGGCCAACGTCTTCACCATTCAGAGTCTTAATGGTGGGCTGGTTGTTCTTCGAGAAAGCGAATTCGCTGTAGTGCATTATTGACCCAAAATCATATCGGCCCACATCGTCACCATCGGTGATGTGCTGGTTGAAGTTATGTTCCTTTCCTGCCTCGATATTTTGGAAAAGAACCTGTATGAATTGGTCTCGGTCTTCCCGACTCTGCTCATGCCAGAGACCGACGGCGTGACCGATCTCGTGGATGGTGCTGCCCTTGCTGCACCCTTCGGCCAGCGTGATGAACTGCTGTCCGCCTCGCATCCCTACTGATGACGAACATCCACTTCCAGGCCTGAAGGTCACAAAGTTCTGCTGGTTGGTGCGCGCGACCAATTTGATACCCGTGCGCTTATGCCAATGGGCTATTGCGTCAGTGACGCGCGCTTGATTGGGAAGCGCGGGGTCGATGGTGAAAGGCACAACGCCCCCCGGCCAACGGAACTGTGCGCCCGTGATGATTACGGCGCGAGTTTTTTTATCTTTCCCCTCGTTGACCTCAGCGACTAGCCGCTCCATTTCGTCAACACTTCCCAATACGATGTCGCCCTCGAAGATGGCCTCACCGTCGATGGCGCTGTATTGGACAGGGCGGTATTCAAAGGTGTTGCCTTTGACATAACCTGTGCGCACTTCCGGGCTTGATCGAAATTCTTCTTTTGACATTTTCTTTACTCCTGTTCTTTGGGTGAGATACGATTACTTTACCTGTCGGACGAGAATTGATACTTCCCTTGGGTAGCCAAAAGTGATCACTGGATAGCTTTGCATGCTTATGAAATCACCTTGGCTCACCTCTCCGTCTCCGTCAATGTCAATATGCACCCTGACGGCATAGCTGGCTCGGGGGTCCGGAGGGTTGCCGGCGATGGCGAATAACAAGTCGCTGGAGGTTTTTGGATCGAAAGCTACGTCCCGTTCGACGTAATCAGCAACCATCTCGGAAGCGATGTCGGCGGCGGTTACGTTTTCCAGGCGCACATACATTGTCGCACCGGTGAACGGCGGCGCTTCCTCCTCGAACGTTATTTTACCTTTTACGAGTTGCACTGTATTCATACCGTTTGATAGCGGGTCATTTTCAATATTGAACAAATCAAGATAGGCTGTGCCTTGAACATTACCCGCTTTAGATTTGGGCGCTCAGTCAGATGTACAGGTCAGTGTGAGGCTAACAAGAGAGGCTCTAATTAGCTGGAGACGAGGAGTCTGAGTCAGACACGAGCAATACTCATGCCGATGACGCCGCCGAACTTATCCGGCCTCTTTGAGGCGAAACAGCGGCTGTCGTTGGCGGTCAAGTGACCGAGTGTCTACAAGAGAGGCCAGATCTAAGGAGCAGGTGTGTACTTCTGTTGACTCTTACTTTCTATTCAACATTGAAATGACCCGTTACCTACTGTTTCATATCCTACGTTTGCTAAAGCCTACCGTGAGGCGCGACGCAAGAGAAACCAAGCTGACTGGAGCGCGGGGCGTCCCGCTTGCGCTCCAGTCTTACATCGCGCCTGACGTTAACTGAAATTTGATCTCGAATTTTTAATCCGCCGCGCCGGATGCTGGCTGAGGTTGTGCCGCCTCTTCTTGCTTCTGCTCATTCTCTGATTTGAGCAGCGAAGTCTCGTAACGCACATCTCCAAACATCGTGTCGCTGACGGCTTTGACGAAGCCGAGGATGGCTGGCCCCAGCACGATGCCCGGAATGCCGAAGACATACACGCCCGCCACCAGCGAGAGGAACATCCAGTAAAAGCTGAAGCGTCGCGCGCCCTTGCTCGCCAGCTTGGGACGCAGGATCAGCGACGAGCCGAGCGTCATCATCAACCCGATACCAAAATAGATCGCCGCGCTCGCTTCCTGCCCGCGAAAAACAAAAAGATAAATCGAGATGGGCACATACACAGCCCACTCTCCGACCAGCGGAAAGAAGCCGAGCAGAAACGTGACAAGGCCGAGCACCACCGGCAACGGAATATCAAACACGAGATTGAGGATGATAATGATTGCGCCCTTCACACACTGGTCTATAAAGACCGCGCGCAGCGCGCCGCGCAAAGCTCCGCCGACGTTCTCCGTCAACTTCTCATACAGCGGCAGGTAATCGCCCGGCACACGCACCTTGATATAGGCAGCGATGCGCGTCCGCTGCGTCACCACATAAAAGACCGTGAAGAAAAAGACCGCGAGCGATGAGAGCAGCAGCGCAGACCGCTGGCGCAACCCTTGTATCGCGCCTGCCGAACGAGTCACAGCCTCGCCGAATGCCGCTTGCAGCCCTGCGCGCGTGCCTTCTTTGACTCCCGGCAGATAAGATTCCAGCGAGTTGCTGATCGAATCAATAATCTGGTCGCGCTTCTCCGTGACCAGATTTGAATAGCTCGACAGCTCGTGCCATGTGTAGCCCGTCAGCGCGACGAGCGGCACGACGATCAGCGCAATCGAGATGAGCGCGCTCCCGGCACGCGCACGCAAATGTTTTTCCAGCCATTCCTGAATCGGCAGCAGGTACACGGCCACGACGATGCCCAAAAGCAGCGCTACCAGCACATGCCCTATGAGCATCCCGAACAGGATGACGGCGAGCGCCAACATGATCCCGTAAACCAGAATGCGCTTGGCATCTCCGACCGTCAGGTCGCCCAATCGCTTTGAATCATTATTTGCCATGAGCTTTGGCGGCTACTATAACACCTCGGCGAACGCGCGCCGCGACTTGCCATAATTTTCTTTCACCTGACGGCGCAATCCGCCGCGCGCTGCCCCGCTCTTTTCCTCCTCAATCCATTTTTACGGCACATTCCCCACACGGCACGCGCGTTGCCATCAGGTTGACTCGTGTTTAGCTGAGAATTGAAGGAGACAAATAGAAATGTTCAAGAGGTTATTCATCTCGATCCTGCTCATCACATCGCTGATGCTGACGGCGACGGGACGCACATTGGTCATGCAAGACGCAACGTCCCCGCCGCCGGCAGAGGAGGAACAGCTCACGCCTGAAGAGGAACTTGAAGCCCGTGCGCTGGCCGAAGAGTTCATCGCGCGTTTTGAGAAGACGCAGGATGTGACGCCGCTGCTGGCGGACATGTACGTCAGCGATTTTGTAGAGCGTCTGCGGGATGACGACGAGATAGAACAGCTCATCCCATTCAGCGTCAAACGCGAGGTAGCGGCGCAGGCCAGTTCTGAAGAGATACGCCGCCTGTACGCAGCCTCAATCAACGGTATATATCTGGGCATGCGGCTTTACTTGGCTGCCGATAAAAAACGAAAACAAGAGCGAGCACAACGCGGCGAAACCGTAGACCCTGATAGCGGAGAAGAATTAACCGTGGCAGAGATTCTCCCGCCCGGCTTGATACAGCTCATGCGGAGCGACCCCAAGCTGGCTGCGATTCTCGAAAAAGAGTTGGAGAGAGAAGAGCGGGAACGCGCATCACCACAGAATCAAACAAACACTGAACCCCCTGACGCAATCCAGCCGGTAGAGAACGCCAGTGACGCGAAAGAAAACCTTTCCTCCGCAGCTACCGATTCTTCACAAGAGGCAGACGAAATAGACTCGCTGGAAGACATGGTGCCGCTCAAGAGTCTGGACGATTTGCGCCATTATACAAAATTGATGGAACAGGGCGTGGCCTTGATTCGAGAGCGCTTGAAGACTTTGCCTCCGGAATTAAATACGTCACTCGGCAAATATTTTGACAATGAAATAGCAGCGGCGACTAAGGACGACCAAGCACAGGAAACGAAAGATATGATTTACCCGCGACTGAGCATCTCCAGCAAAGAGTATCTGGGTTACCCTGCGGGAACTCGTATCATCTGCGCTCACCCGCTAATCTTCCATTTGCAAATGGTGCGCGGCACTGACGGCCACCTCAAAATATTTAACGTCCAGATGCTATCGGATTGACGGAGACTGAAACCAGACGATTGCCTGTTTGTTCTTTTACCTGTCTGAGATTACGATTGATATTTTGTACGGGACTATAAGCTAAAAGAAAAACGATTATGCCGCGACACGGAAAAAGCTGTCTCTTCGCAGGAATCTGTTTCCTGATTCTATGTACGGCTGTGCGTGCGCAGGAAGAGGCGAATTGGAAGCGATACCTTGCCGCCGGGAACGAGGCGACATGGCACGGTCGCAGGGAGCAGGCAGAGCAAATGTACAGGGCTGCGCTCAATGAAGCGGAGCGATTCGGAGAAGCGGATGAGCGGCTTGAGACCAGCCTCAGAAGTTTGGCCTTGACGCTCAAGATAACGGGACAACTGACCAAAGCGCACCACAGGCTGGTCGAAGCCGAACGCCTGTTTGTGCGCTTGATGAATATCACCATCAAGAATCATTCTGCGGATCATCGCGATGTCGGCTTCATCCTCGATGAAATCGCTGAAGTCAATCTGGCTCAAAATAAGATTCCCGAAGCCGAAGCAAGCTACAGCCGCGCGCTTGAGATTCAACGAAAGAATCTGGCAAGGGATAAATCCTTCAAGAATCGCTCTGCTTATCAGAATGCCATTAACAACCTGGGCAAACTCTTTTGTGCTCAAGGCAAATTTGATGAGGCAGAGACGCTTGATAAAAAGATATTGCCTGATTGTGTGATTGATAAACATGAGAAAGAATTTTTGGCGCGCTACCCGAAACTATCACCGCCGGAGCGTGTCAGGCTGTGGCTGAAAGCAGGCGGCCTCTGGGCTTATGGCGCCGGAAGAGAGATGGAGAGTGAGTTGATTGTTCGCGGCCTTGATGCAGCGCCGCATCTGGCGGAGATTGTGCGCCGTGGGAAAGGCGATGACCGCCTTGCCGCCTTAAAAATGCTCTGTGACATGGACAGGTTTGTGTCACGAGCGCAACTGCCGGAAAGGGTTGAAGGCCGTTTACGATTGCCGGGAGAAAACAAAGACGCCGGAATACTTGATAGAGTAATGATTGTTGATGGCCGAAGAATTGGCAAAGAAGGTTTTGCAGCCGTCAGGTGGGCTGCCGAACAAACGCAGCATGACGACCTGAGATTTCATGCGCGCGAATACTCCGGCTTCCTGGAGCGGGACTTAAGACGGCTCTCGCTGGATGAACAGATCACACAATGGCGCACAGCCGCTGCCAAATGCGGCGGCGCTCCCGGCATGAACGATGACTGTGCTCTGGCCTCTCAGTTTGAGGAAATCCTGCGCGAGAAACCGCTCGAAGTTATACAGCCATTGATAGACATCCTTGAACGCGACCCCAATTCTTATGTGCGCAAAGATGCCTTCGACATCCTACATGCCATTGACAGCAGGAGCATGCGGCTGCGCGGAACTGAAATCGGGCGCCAAGCGATTGAAGCGATGCGCCGGAGCCTTGCGCGCTGCAACCTCAAACCCGGTTACGATAAGCGCAAATACTGTCAGGAATACTGGGAAAGCGTTTCGGCTGAGCTTTATGATGACCGGTCGAGCGCGATTGTTTCCGATTGGCTATACGCCCTCGAATCCATTTATGGACTCCAACTCATGGATAAGCACGTCGCAGTCCCCACCGCAGAGGCGCGGCAATTCACAGCCTTTCTGACCAAACTTGACCCGTACTTTCCATCTTGGGAATTTGCACATCACGGACGCTGGACAGACTATGCGCAGCATCCGCGATTTCAGGCGAAGTGGGAGCGATATTACGAGCAGTGGAAACGCTTCAAGGCTGAAACTGACACCAATAAAAAGCAGCCTTAAGAGCGGCTGACATCAGGAAGCCATCTCGCCTTCCTGTGTGGTCTCACCGATAAAAAAGTTAAGGCGACTATAAACTTCTGCCAGCGGCAATTGGCAATCAATCGAAGCCAGCGAAAGAGTTTCTGACAACCCGCTCACAGCAGTGTAGAGCCATGTGCCGTCCGGCTGGCTAGAGAAATGCTCTATCAAAGGTTTCGTCTGCGAGACCAGCAGGTAATCCGTCAGCGTAGCGATTTGTGTACGGTAACGCAGAAATTTTTCCCCGCGATCAAAGGCTTCGGTCGAAGGCGACAAAACTTCAAAGATTACCGTCGGATTCACCACCACATCGCGCCGCTCGTCATGAAAGCGCGGCTCGCCACACACAACCATCAAATCCGGATAAGCATACAGGCCGCTGTCATTTGTTCGGACTTTCATGTTGGGAGAGAAGCCGCGACAAGGCTTATCTCTAAGTTGTAAACCAATAACAACTGCGAGATTAAAACAGATGGTGCTGTGCTCCGGACTCTCACCCGCCATCGCATAGACAGAGCCATCCAAGCACTCATGTCTAATCTCTGACGCACGTTCGAGCGCAAGATATTCTTCCGAAGTAAAAACCGGCAAGGTTTGTGGAAGGCTCATCGTTATTCTCCAAATCGCATTTATAGCTTAGCGGTTAGCATTCCTTTTATCAACAACATTCAAGGAACGACCAATTTATTCCTGTTGTAATTTTCTGCCCACCGGAATATTCTTGAAGCCGCAAAGTCATACTTTGCGATTTAAGATTAAAGCTTAAAAGTAGGAGAATATTTCATAATGTTAAAGATTGGGAAAAAGATGACTATAAAAGATCGTTATGGCAAATCAACCTATAGATGGAGTATTGATGAGCCTGAACCAAACTACATTCCCATAGACGAACGAGGATATGGGGATCGTGAGCCAGGTCCTGTCATAACTCGTAAACCTCGCAACCGCAACGAGCTTTGTAGTCATGGTGATGAAGAAACATGCTATCGGTGCCCTAAGTAATGGTTTGCGAAAATAATTAGCAAAGTTACATTCAAGATGAGTCCTCCCCATCTTTTGCTCATAAAGAAGCGGCGCATAGAACTACTCTATGCGCCGCTCTTTCACTCTATGCTCTCACGGCTAACTGCTACAATTCAGGATTCGCCGTCCGCGCTTTTTCACGGCGCGCGTTGGCTTGCGATTCAAATTCGACTTCGGCTTGTTTGAGGTAGTCATCAATCTCCGGCTCGTGCGCCAGATAAAAAGTGATTGCGCCGTAAATCTCTTCAAGCGACAGCAGCGGGAAGGAACGCCTGATCGTCTCCGGCGCTGCGCCGCGCCTGAAAGCATAAACGATAGAATCCAGCGAGATGCGTGTTCCCTTAATCCAGTATCCTCCATCGCGTTGTTCGATATAGCTTTTATCCGTCATATTTTCCTCTTTCGGCGATGGCACATTTGAACGCCGGATCTGATTGTAACATTGACTGGCCGCGTAGCAATAAAAAGGGCGACGATTGCTTTATCGTCGCCCATAAAATCAGATGCGTGATTTACTCAAACGAGTTTTAGTCTGCGACGGGCGCGACGGCGCGGACGGCTTCCGAGACTCCGTCGGCGTACTTCTTGAAATTCTCGTTGAAGAGTTTTGCCAGATGGCGAGCTTTCTGGTCGTAGGCGTCTTTGTCTTTCCAGGTGTTGCGGGGAATCAAAACCTCTTGCGGCACGTCGGGGCAGGAGACGGGGACGCCGACGCCAAAGATCGGGTCGGGGTTGGTCTCAACGTCTGCGAGCGCGCCCGAAAGGATGGCGCGAATCATGGCGCGCGTGTACTGAATCTTCATGCGCTGGCCTTCGCCGTAGGGGCCGCCTGACCAGCCTGTGTTGATGAGCCAGCACTTGGCCTGATTCTCGTTCATGCGTTTTCCCAACAGGTCTGCGTAGACGCCCGGATGCAAGACCATGAAGGGCGCGCCGAAGCAGGTTGAAAAGGTCGCCTGCGGCTCTGTGACTCCGCGCTCAGTGCCAGCGACCTTCGCGGTGTAGCCTGAAAGAAAGTGATACATGGCCTGCTCAGGCGTCAGGCGCGCGACCGGCGGCAGCACACCGAAGGCGTCAGCCGTCAGCATGATGATGTTCTGCGGATGCCCTGCGTAGCCTTCGGGCTTGATGTTCGGAATGCTTTCGAGCGGGTAAGCTGCGCGCGTGTTCTCGGTCTTCGTCGCGTCGTCCAGATCGAGCGCGCGAGTCTCCGGGTCATACATCACATTCTCGATGATAGTTCCGAACATGCGCGTCGTGCGATAGATGTCCGGCTCTGCTTCGGGCGAGAGCTTGATGACTTTCGCATAGCAGCCGCCCTCGAAATTAAAGACGCCGTCATGCGACCAGCCGTGCTCGTCATCGCCTATGAGCTGGCGTTCGGGGTCTGCCGACAAAGTCGTCTTGCCCGTTCCCGAAAGGCCGAAGAAGATCGCCACATCGCCTTCGTCGCCGACATTCGCGGAGCAGTGCATACTCATCACGTCGCGCTGCGGCAAGAGGTAATTCATTAAGGTAAAGACGCTTTTCTTGGTTTCTCCCGCGTAAGATGTGCCGCCGATTAAGACTAGCTTCTGGCTGAAATCCACTAAGATAAAAGTTGGCGAGCGCGTGCCGTCGCGTTCGGGGTCGGCTGTAAAGCTCGGAATATTGATGACTGTGAATTCAGGCTGGTGCTTTGTCCCGTCTTGCTGTTTGCGGATGAACATCGTGCGCGCGAAAAGTGAATGCCAAGCCAGCTCTGTGATGATGCGGACGGGGAGTTGATAGCGCGGGTCTGCGCCGACGTGCGTGTCCTGCACAAAGAGGTCGCGCGCCTTGAGGTGCTGCATCATGCGCTCTTTGAGGGCGTTGAATGCACCTTGCGAAAATTCTTTGTTGACTTCGCCCCACCAGACCTTGTCTGCGCTCGCAGGCTCTTTGACGATGGCTTTGTCTTTGGCGGCGCGCCCGGTGTGCTCGCCCGTGTCAACAATCAACGCGCCGTGGTCGGAAAGGATGCCCTCGCCGCGCTCTGCGATAACCTGATACAGCTCCGGCGTATTAAGATTCCAATAAATGTTTTCGGCCTCTGTGATGCCGTAATTGTCTAATCCGTAATCGCTGTTCCTGCGACCCTGATCCTGCATCTATTCGTCTCCTCTTTAAAACAGTGATGAGTGATGAGTGATGAGTGATGAGTTAAGAGCAATGCTGTTTCTTATCACTTATCACTTATCACTCATTACTCATCACTCAGCTCTCTCTTTCTCTCGCGTGCCAGCTCGCGCAGCGCGGCCACCAGATTGCGCGCGGAGCGTTCGAGGGCATCGGCGCACGCTTCCAGCTCTTCGGTCTCAGTGCTTGAGCGCACGGTCACTGCCGCCAGAGCGCGCTCAATGTGTGTCGTCAAACGACCGGCTTCGGTTTGTGTTTCTTGTTCGGCTCTAGACATCTGCGGAATTGATAACCTTGTCTCCATCATTACAATAACGGGGTCAGAAGAAGGCCGCTCCAGCCATTTCGGATCAACCCGTCACCCTTCCTTGCACGCCGGGATGCCCGCGAGAAGCTCCGACGCGCCTTCCAAAATTACGAATCTGTTTTCGCGTGCATAATGTCTTACATCAAGGACGCCTCACATATCAAGTCATGAGGGTGCTTTTTGGAAAGTCGGCGACAATCTTCGCTGCGCGTTGAAGCAGGAAGAGCGGGGGCTGGGCCCCTCTTCCTGACCTGCT
>JACMLC010000467.1 GCA_014379795.1 Pyrinomonadaceae bacterium | reverse complement strand
CGCGGTGGCGAACGTGCGCGGCTATGCAAAGCATTCCGTGCCCGAGCATGCACTGATGCTGATGCTCGCGCTCAGCCGTAATCTCCTCAACCATCGCGCGGACATAGAGCGCGGCGCGTGGCAAGAGACGAATCAATTCTGCCTGCTCAACCACACGATGCGCGACCTGCATGCAAAGACGCTCGGCGTTATCGGCCACGGCACGCTCGGCCAGGCTGTAGGAAAGCTGGCACGCGCTTTCGGCATGCGCGTCCTCGTCTCTGAACATAAGCGCGCGCGGGAAGTCAGAGAAGGGCGCACAAGCTTTGAAGAGATTTTGAGCGCGTCAGACATCATCACGCTTCATTGCCCTTTGACCGATGAGACGCGCCACCTGATTGGAGCAGGGGAGTTGAAGCGCATGCGTTCCCACGCGCTCTTAATCAACACGGCGCGCGGCGGTCTGGTGGATGAAGCCGCGCTCGCAGATGCTTTACAGAGCGGCCAACTTGGCGGCGCGGGCTTTGATGTCCTGAGCGAAGAGCCACCGCACAATGGCAATCCGCTGCTTGATTTAAGATTGCCTAACTTTATCCTCACGCCGCACGTCGCGTGGGCGAGCAACGAAGCGATGCAGGCTCTCGCAGACCAACTGATAGACAACATCGAAGCCTTCGCGAGCGGCCAGCCGCAAAATTTAGTGACAGGATAAAGAAGGGGGAAAAAGGGGAAAAGGGGAAAGGAAGCAAGGGATGAATTTCTTTTCTTCCTATTCCCCCTTTTCCCTTTTTCTTATGATGATGAAGACCTTGACTTTCAAACCCGCTACGTCCGTTTCGCTTGATGAGTTGGCCGCAGCTTTTAACCACTCGTTCGCAGGTTATTTTTACCCGATGCAGATGAACGGAGAGATGCTTGCGCGGCGCGTGCGGCTGGAACAGCTCGACTTACAAAATTCGCTGCTCGCTTATCAGGGAGAAATTTTCGTCGGCCTCTGGCTTTTCGGGATGCGGGGAGCGCGCGGCTGGTGCGGAGGCTTTGGCATCGTGCCGGAGTTTCGCGGTCGCGGTTGCGCGAGCCTTTTGATGTCAGAGTTTTTAGCGCGGGCGCGCGGCTGCGGAGTGAAAAAGCTGAGCCTCGAAGTTTTGACGCGCAACACGCCCGCGATTCGTTTGTATGAACGAGCAGGGATGCGCGTCGAGCGCGATTTGATTATCTTTGAGCGCACACGCAAGGCAGAAGACAGCGCGACAGCTTATCCGCATGATTTAAAGGAAGCTGCGCCGGATGCACTGCTGCGCCACTTCGAGCGGCTGCATGCGTGGAAGCTGGGTTGGCAGCGACAGAAAATCTCACTGCTGGCGGCAGACCTGCTGCAAGGCTTTTATCTGGGAGACAAAGATGCGCCGGACGCATACTCTCTGGTCGTCACGCGACCGGACGGCATTACGCAGGTAATTGATCTGGCGGCTGCGAATAAAGATTATGCTGCCGCGCTCTCCGCACGGATAGCCACGCGATGCGGCGCGTTGCGCGTGGTCAACGAACCCGAAGAGAGTTTCTTCAATCACGCGCTCAGGGCGCATGGTTTCAGCGAAGTTGATCGCCAGCATGAAATGGTTTGCGAGCTTTGAGAAAATTTTCCAAAGTTGCTTCAAGTCAAAAGGCTGAGACAGAAAGTCTCAGCCTTTTGACTTGAAGCCTGATGGTCAGGCCCGGAAAATCTAATTGTAGTTTAACTGGCAGCGGCTTCGCCGGATTCCTGCGGCGGCGCGGCTGTCGCTTCGTCGTGATGATCCGCCGTGTAGAGCCGCAGGATTTCCTGACCCTGCCGCGAGCGCGGGTCAATCGTGCGCAAGTGCTTGCGCCCCTGCATTTCCCAGATGGCTGTGACCTGTCCATCTTTTTCGACGGCGTGATACGTGATCTCCTCCGCCGCTACCGGTTCAGTTGGCGCGGACTCCTCAGCGCTTTCCGGTTGCGCCGCGCTTTCCGGCTGCTCAGTATTCTCCGGCTCTGGCGTGGTTTCCGCTTGCGGTGCGCTTTCAGTGGACGCGCTTTCGGCTAAAGTGTTTTCGTCTTCTGACATGCGAGTTTGAACGCTCTCCTCTCGTGTTGATTCTGCTTTTAAGCTGTCTGATGTTTTCAACAGATTGTGGCACACGCGTGCGCGGCATGTCTAGCCGCAGGGCTGGCAGCTTTACTCAATCAGCTTTCGCAGCGAGAGCGCCTGCTCGACGGCGCGGCGCGGCGCGACGACGCCCCAGCCCTGCCGGTCAACCTCTATGTGCGGAAGGCGTTCCGCCGTGTCTATCAGGATGCGCTTGACCTGTTGCGGCGTAAGCTGTGGGTTCGCTTCGAGCATGCACGCGATGACGGACGAGACGATGGGCGCGGCAAACGAAGTCCCGTCAACATACTTGTAATGTTTGGTGATGACATTCTCTTCGCGCAGCTTGATGGTAATCAGTTGGCGCAGGAGATAGACGGGCAATCCGCGCGCTTCATCCAAATCTCTATCAATGCCTTGATGCGCTGCAAGGAGCGCGTGCAGTTGATCGTCCGGCGCGCCGTCGAGCGTCGCAAGGAGCGCGGCTTCTTCGGCGGTCGGCGTGTGCGGCAGGATGGGCGCGGGAACCCAGATGCCGGGCGCGATTAGCTCAGGCTTTTGCAGGCCGTCAATCGTTGGCCCGTAAGACGAGCGATACATTCCCCGCCGCGCGCGATTCAAAGAGTTCTTATCATCCAGCCCGCCAACAGCGATGCACGACGGAGAACTGGCGGGAGGCAGCACAGGATGGCCGGGGATATGCCCCGCGTTGCCGACAGCGCAAACTATAATCAAGCCTTCGCGCACCGCGCGCTCGACCGTTTTCGCGAGAGAGTTGTGCAGGTAAGATGCCTCTTCATCTCCGCCCGCAGAGATGTTGACGATGCGGATGCCGTACTCTTCCTTGTGCGCCAGCGCCCATTCGAGGCCGTGCTTGATGTTCCTTTCGCTGATCCGCCCTGTGCGTGCAAGCTTGATGAGGACGACGTTCGATTCCGGCGCGATGCCGCGATAAAAGCCGTTCGAGAGCGAGCCGTTCCCCGCCGCGACGACCGAAGTCATCATTCCGTGCCAGCTCGAAACATCCGGCGTATCGAGCGTCGTCTTATCGCCTTCCGTCGCGGCTATGCTGTGATAAGCGAGGATGCGATTGTGCGGCGTCGTCAAATCAACGTGCGGGTAAAAGCCTGAATCCAAAAAAGCGATGGTCACGCCGCGCCCCGCAAAACGGTCGTCCGCATCGAGCCTTAAGGGAGTTGACAGGACATGCCCGCCCTGCTCATAGACCGCCGCATCGCTCTGAATCTGAATCTTGGCACGCTCGAACAATTCCACGCAGCGCGGGCAGACCTCCGCGACAATAGCATCCGCCGGAGCATTCGCGGCAATCATCAACTGGACATCTCCCGCCAACGCCGCGAGCGGCACGCGCCCGTCCGGAGCCTCGCGCCCGCACACAGGACAGACGGGATTGCCCGCTGCCCTGTCCGAATGAATCACCGTCGGCTGTGTTGAGATAATCGTGTCTGACATTATTTCCAAAACCCCTTGCTCTGATTGATCTTAATGTTAAGACGGATATGATTAACGCAAGACACAAATCTATGCAAGGCTGGCTGGCGATACATTCTTGAGCTTTGAGTTGAGATTCGCGCGCCGCGCGTGTAAGGTATTCTGTAAAAATCCGTCGGCAAAATTTTCTGAGGGAGGTCTGGAGAAGCTACAGATGGCTACAGAGCAACCGACCGTGGCGGACATCTTTCGCCGCGCACAGGCGATACGCCAGGAGCGCCCGCAATCTTCATACAAAGAACTGAAGGAATTGCTGGTCAACGAATTCACAGGCCAACCGTTTCCGTCGCCTGACAAATTGACGATTCCGGAGCAGGATGCACGCGCGCCCCAAGAAGATTGGACGGCGGGATTGCCGCTCGTCATGCGCGGCATACAACAGGAAGATTGGAAGGAGATTGCCAACGGCATCGTCCTCAGCCTTGAGCAGACCGAGAATTACGAGCAACAGCGCGGCAGACCCGGAGCCAACGACCATGACTGGCACGACCGCACCGCAGGCATCAAAGACTCGACGCAAAAAGGCGTCGGGAAATGGATGCCAAAAGAGTTGATGGCTCTGACCGGGCAGAAGGCCGAAGATTAATTTTATAGCTTATGAGTTTTCTAAACAGGCTTTTCAACGATCCTCTCTATCAACAGAACGACCCGCGCAAGCCCGAAGAGATTGATGAGAGCGAAATCATCGTCAGCCCGGATACGCGGCGCGAGAATCGCGTTCCGCCCGGCCAGACGCGCACGCGCAAGTGGCCTGTGCTGGACGCGCACGGCACGCCGGAGGTTGATCTGGCGACGTGGGAGTTCGCTGCGGACGGCCTCGTCGAAAATCCCAAACAGTGGTCGCTCGACGAATTTATGCAGATGCCCGCCGTCAAGGTTTACGCGGATTTTCATTGCGTGACGCGCTGGTCGCGTCTGGATAATGTGTGGAGCGGAGTTTCGACCAGAGAGGTGGCGCGGCTTGTCGGTCTCAAGCCTGAAGCAAAATTCGCTCTTGCCTACGGGCACGATGAGGGGTGGACGACGAATATTCCGCTCGAATATTTTCTGGCCGAAGATTCTCTGTTCGCTTGGTCGCACGACGGCCAGCCGATTGCGCCGGAGCATGGCGGCCCCGTGAGATTGATCGTGCCACAGCTCTACGCATGGAAATCCGCCAAGTGGGTTAAGGGCATCCGCTTTCTCGAAAGCGACCAACCCGGCTTCTGGGAAGAGGGCGGCTATCACATGCGCGGCGTGCCTTGGAACGGCGGCGACGGCGAACGCTTTCGCTGGTGAGAAGGAGTCAGAGAGTTTAGGGAGTTCGGGGAGTTCAGAGAGTTTAGGGAGTTTGGAGAGTACGAAGTCTGCTTTTACTCTCCAAACTCTCAAACACTCTCTGAACTCTATAAACTCTCTGAACTCTATAAACTTTTTTTATGACGAACATTGCTATTGAAGCGCAAAGCAAACCGGCGACGCCGAAGGATGCGGCGGCGGTTATTTTGCTGCGAGATGGAACTGATGCGTCCGACCCGGAAGTTTTCTGGGTGCGGCGCAGCGAGCGGCTCACGTTTCTGGGCGGCTTTCATGCTTTTCCCGGCGGGCAGCTTGATGCGAGCGATGCTGAAACGGATGTCGCGAACTG
>JACMLC010000466.1 GCA_014379795.1 Pyrinomonadaceae bacterium | reverse complement strand
TCGGCATCGAAGACACGGATGACATTATCGCTGATCTGGATCAAGCATTAGCAAAACTGTGATAAGTGACGAGTGATGAGTAATAAGAAAAAACATTGCTCTTATCTCATCACTTATCACTTATCACTTATCACTTTCTTATGATTATTGAGCTTCACGCAAAATCTGATGTCGGGCGTGTCCGGCGCGGCAACGAAGATAATTTCCTGCTCCTCGACTTATCCACGGGCAAGACGTGGACTGGCACGGATGGGGCAGAGCCGCCGGATGATTTGCGGCGCATCGAGCTACAGGACAAGGGAGTGGTGTTTGTCGTTTCAGACGGGATGGGCGGCGCGCTGGCCGGAGACGTGGCAAGCCGGATGGCTGTCGAGACCGTGCGCGACATGCTGGTCGGCACTGCTGAAGACAGTTCCGGCGGCTGCGACACGGAGACGCCGCTCGTGGAATGCCTGCGCAACGCGACGGTTTACGCCAACCTCGCGATTCATCATAAGAGTCAGGAAGACACGCGATGCAGCGGCATGGGCGCGACCTTTACCGGCGCGGCCATCAAAGGCGACATGCTAGACCTCGTACAGGTCGGAGACAGCCGCGCCTACCTGCTTCGCGGCGGCCAGATCAAACTCGCCACCAAAGACCAATCGCTCGTTCAACAGCTCGTAGACGTGGGACAAATCAGCGAAGAAGAAGCCGAAACACACATGTTCCGCAACGTCATTCTTCAGGCGCTCGGCGCGCAGAGCGAGCTGTCCCCGGTGAGCGGGCGCATCCGCCTGCGGCGCGGCGACATTCTGCTCATATGCAGCGACGGGCTGTCGGGCAAACTGCGCGCGGAAGATATGAGCGCACTTATCGAAGAATCCGACGGCGATCTGGCCGCAGCATCCAGCGCGCTCGTCGCCGAAGCCAACCATCGTGGCGGAGAAGATAACATCACCGTCGTGCTGGCGCGCTTCACCGGCGAAGACCTTGAAGAGGCGACGGGCAAACGCATCACTATCGAGCTTCCACCGCTTGAAGAAGACACGACGCTCGGCGACACGGAGCCAACGCCGTAATAAAACGCACCGGTCATGCCCTGCCGCCCAACAGCTTCCGCCATATTCAGCATCATTCTCAAGTCAGAACCGCCTGCGGTAGCGGGCGGGTCATCCACAACTAAAAACCCGCCCGCTACCGCAGGCGGTTCTGACACGAGTCATGCTCTTTTGCTATCCGCTACAAAATGTATCCTTGACGATTTTTTTGACGCAAGACGAAAATTGAATTAATATCCGACTCGTTTAAACCATCAAGCGCGGAACGAAATTTTGTTCTTCGGCTTCACTCTGCTTCTATGTAGAAAAGCGCCATTCAAACACCTGATTTATCAAAGCAGGGCGCGCTTTGCCTCAAGCAACAATGATTTTTGGCAAAGTTTGTTTTTGACGGGCGCGAGCGCGAAGAGAGAAATAATCAACGCGTGGCGCGTCCCGCTCAATGGAAGTCAAGCATCTTTTATCTGCCACTGCGAAATTCAAGCAGCGCAGTGGCTTTCTCTAGGGTTGCTCTCCAACCCCTGACCCCCATCGCGCTTTTTTTTCGCTCAAACTGATCCGGGGCGGCTAAATTTTGCGCGTAACGTTTTAGGAGGAGGAATTTCTTAGCATGTTTCAAAGATTAATCAACAAAAAATTTGTATTTCTGGCGGCTTGCTGCGCTGCTGTGGCGGCGGTCGCTATCCCTGCCACCACGCGCACCACTCATGCCGACGACAATTCAGGCCAGATGCTTCTCGCCGTGGCTCGCACGGCACATGGAGGCGGAGAATTTAAAGGCTTGCAGTTCATCACAGCCAAGAGCATGGGCTTTGTCAACGTGGCCCCGATTGCGGGCGCGGGACTCGGCACAGGCGGCGCGGCAGCGGCGGTCGAAGTTAAGCTGAATTTGACCGACTATCAGGACAAAGATGGACGCAGGCGGCTGGACGTGAGCGCGACCGCCCCCGCGATGGCAGCCATGGGGCCGACTTTTCTTGTCTACACCGGCAATTCCGGTGGCGGCATGTACATGGGCAACGAGTTTCGCGTCAGCGATGCGACGGCCTCGCGTCACTGGGGCTTGATGGGCTTCGGCACTTTGAATCGTGCGGTTGACGGACAATTGGAAGCCGCCAAGCAGCCGGATCAAGGCAACAACTACGTGGTCGAAGTCAGATACAACCCGGACGACACCGTTCGCTACTGGATAGATAAGAACACTTTCTTCATCACCAAGGTTATGACGCGTTATAAAAGCAAGGTGATTGTCGAAGAAGATCGCAGCGACTATCGCAAGGTAAGCTGCATGTGGCTTCCCTTCCGCGTCGTCACCAAGCTGGGCGGCCAGCGGCTCGCGGATTTGACGATTGACAGCTACGACCTGCAAACGGAAGTGCCGACCGCACGCTTTACCATCGCGGTTATCCCGTAACTTTCCAAAGACAGGGTGAAGGGGATAGGGTGTAGGGTGTAGTTAAAGCGTAACTGCTTTTCTACACCCTACGCCCTACACCCTACACCCTTATTCTTTGCTGTTCGGCAAGGTTTTCGCGCGCCAGTCTGGTTCCTGATCCACGCGACGCACGTAGATGGATGCGCCCTGTATGCGCTCGACCTGCACGCGGTCTCCGGCTTCGAGCGGCTCTTCGCCTTCAACCGGATATGCCGTCCACGTCGAGCCGAACACCTTGACCGCGCCTTCGTTGAGCGCGCCGCTGCTTGACGAAACGACCGTCCCGACCTTACCCGGCAAAGCATCCACGCCCGACTTCAAATCATCGCCGGATTTTTCCCGCGAAAAATAGTTGTCGAAAATAGTGCGCGAGGCGGCAATCAAGCCAATTGAAACCACTAGGAAGACGAGG
>JACMLC010000465.1 GCA_014379795.1 Pyrinomonadaceae bacterium | reverse complement strand
GCGGCTCGGTCGGCGTCAATGTCGGATTAATCATCGAGCGGCAATGCGACCTCTACGTGCATCTCACGCCGCGCACGAAGCAGTGGGACACTTGCGCGCCGGAAGCCATCCTGCGCGAAGCGGGCGGACGCCTGACAGACCTCTTCGGCCAGCCGCTCAGTTACAACTCGCCCGAAGTCCAGAATCGCAACGGCGTCGTCGCCACCAACGGCGCGGCGCACGACGAGATTGTCCGGCGTCTCGCACCACTGCTCACACAGTTCGGGCGACTCAGGGTCGAGAGCTAGTGCCTTGTCCTTGAATTTCTTAGCTGATGAATTGCCACTAGCTTCAGCTAGTGGAGAAGATGAGCAAAACAATTATTGGCTTTAGCCACAGATGTGGCTAAAGCCAAACTCCTTCCTACCTGCTTATCCTCCAGCTAAAGCCGGAGGCAATTCTAAAGAACTCCAATTACACAGCACTGGCAGGTGTCAGATATTGGAAATTCGTGTACCATTGGCGCGTCTGACAAGGTTCTCTGATGGATGTTAGGGCAAAATGCTCCACTGACATCTAACATCCGGCTTGCGGCATCTTTAGGCCAACGTGGGCATTCGACCCAAACTCTTCTTAATCTTCTTCTTCCTCGGCATCGCCCCGATGTTGTTGCTGAGCGTGTTGCTGTATTGGAACAGCGTGCGCTCTGTCGAAGCGTTGCTGCGCACGGATGTCGAGCGCGACGCGACTGGCATCGTGCGCGAGGTCGAAGCGGGTTTGCACAAGCGCGAGGCCGGAATGGTGGTTCTGGCGCGCTCTCCTGCTTTGCTCAATTACGTGCGCGATAGAAACAGTGCGCGCAGCGCTGCTTCATCGAATAACAGTCGCCAGCCGCTTGCCACTGGCAATCTCGCGCCGCCCGCAGAGGTAGAGGCGGAGATACGCGCTTTTCTGCGGGCGAACCCCGGACAGTACAATTCAATCACTTGCCTCAATCCGGCACGCCGTCCGCTTTTTCGTGCAGAGCCGCCTTCGCACGTCGGCGAGTCTTCCCTTGAGCCGCCGGTAAAATTTCAGACCGAGGATTTTTTATCGAGCGACATCGCGGCGGATGAGCGTGTGTGGACGACTACGGAACCAGTGCCCCTGCGCTCGGCTCTGTCCGGCGAAGCATCCGGCGCGAAACTGCGGTACACGATTCCTGTTTTTACGGGAGGGGACGGAATGCCCGCGCCACGTGGCGCGCTGATTGTGGAGCTGAGTCAAGACAAGTTGTTTGAACAAGCCTCGGTCGGGCGCGTGGACGAGGTGGCGCAGAGTCCCGCGCAGGCATCCGAATCCTCCAACTCTCGCTTTATCCTCATGCTCGACCGCACAGGCCAAATTGTGTATCACACGAGTCACGCGCTCAGGTATCAATCGGTCAAGACTGAAATCATCCCCAATTTCGCAGACATCTCAAGCACGATGATGAGCGGCGAGAGCGGCTGGAAATTTTATCAGGCGGAGAACGCGCGCTGGCTGGTGGTGTATCGTCCTGTCTCTGCGCTTGGCCTCTCGGTCGCGGTCGCCGGGAATCACACGAACGCCGTCAAGGGCGTACAACGCTTGGGCTGGATCTGCCTGATTCTCTCCACGCTGTTCGGCCTTGTCACGGCGGTCGTCTTGACAGGTGTGGTGGGTCGCATGGCGCGCAGCATTGAGCGCGTCACGGAGGGAGCGGTCGCCATCGCCGGGGGCAAGCTGGACCAGCGAATAGAAGTCCGCTCCAGCGATGAGACGCACCTGCTGGCCGAGAGCTTTAATATCATGACCGACCGCGTGCGCGAGCAGATCGCGCGCGAGACCGAATCGCGGCAGTTCGCATCTTTCATGCGGCTGTCGGCGATGCTGACGCACGATTTGAAGAACTCCATCGCCTCGCTCTCCCTGCTGGTTGAAAACATGGAGCGACAGTTTCATCGGGAAGAGTTTCGCGCCGACGCGATGAAATCTTTGACGGCTGCGACCAACAAGCTGCGCGCTCTGGTCGCCAAATTGAGCGAGCCTGTGCAAAGCCTCAGCAGCGAGCATCAGTTGCCGCGCCCGGTAGACCTTGTTCCCGTCATCCGGCATGCGCTCAAGACGATAGCAGAGCCTGTGCGCCCGCTTCACCAGATCGAGACCGAGTTGCCGGAGACGCTGGTCGCGACGGTCGAAGTGGATCGCTTTGAGAAAGTCTTCGAGAATCTGATTCTCAATGCGCTGCAAGCGATGGGAGCCCAGAGCGGGACGCTCACGGTCAAGGCGGGGCCGACGCCGCACGGCGAAGTCTTCTTTAGCGTCACCGACACCGGGCCGGGGATGAGCGAGGAGTTCCAGCGCACCAAGCTTTTCCGCGCCTTTGCGACGACCAAGAAAACGGGCGTCGGTCTCGGCCTCTACACGTGCCGCGAGATTATACGGGCGCATGGCGGGCATATTGATGTCGAATCAAAACGCGGCTCTGGCACAACATTCCGTGTCGTGATACCATCCGAACAGAAGATCACAGGACACGGCTAGAGCGAGCGGCGCGTGTGAGCAGGCGACGACAGCTTTTCAAACATCTGTGGCAGGTGATCATCCTCTCAGTTTTTCCTTTACAGCAAAGTTTTGAGCGAGAGAGAATTGAGCGTGTGCATAGCGGCACGCGCGCGTTCCGGCTAAATTCTTATCTTCTGTGACGGGCGATCCTATATTTCGATGAGCGAAATCAAAGGGCAAGTAACGGTGCTGGTGGTGGATGACGACGAAGCTATTCGTCGCCAGCTCTTCTGGGCGTTGGATGAGCAGTATCACGTCCTCGAAGCATCCACGCGCGAAGAGGCCACAGCGCAGTTGCAGCGCGAGAAGGTTGATGTCGTCCTGAGCGATTTGCACCTGCCGCCAAACGTGGGTGACATCTCGGAAGGCTTGGCTATCGTCGAGGCCGCGCGTGCCGAGCGGCCTCCCGTGCCTGTCATCGTGATTACCGGCAGCGCGTCGCGTCGCGCCGGGATGGAGGCCGTCAAGCGCGGAGCTTACGGCTTTTTTGAAAAGCCATTTGATGCAGAGGAAGTCTCGCATATCGTTAATCAGGCCGCGCGCCTCAGGCGTTTGGAGCAGGACAACCTGCGCTTGCGCTCTGAGCTACAGTGCAGCCTCAAAGGATTCGCGCATCTGGTCGGCGCGAGCCGCTCGCTCGAACGCACGCTCAAACAGGCGCGCGCCGTCGCTCCGACCAGTGCGACCGTTTTGCTCACGGGCGAGAACGGAACCGGCAAAGAGATGCTGGCGCTTGCCATTCACGAAGAAAGCGCGCGCGCTGATGGCCCGTTCATCGCCGTCAGTTGCGCCGCCCTGCCCGAAACTCTGATTGAATCCGAGCTGTTCGGGTATGAGAAAGGCGCGTTCACAGGCGCGCTGAACAGCAAGAAGGGACGCTTTGAGCTGGCCGACGGCGGGACGCTTTTCTTAGATGAGATCGGAGAGCTGTCGGCAGCCGTTCAGGTCAAGCTCCTGCGCGTCCTGAACCAGCCGGTTTTCGTTCGCCTCGGCGGTACGAAAAGCGTCACGGTTGACATACGCTTGATCGCGGCGACCAACCGCGACTTAGAAGAAGAAGTCAAAGCCGGACGCTTTCGTGAAGATTTGTATTACCGTTTGAATGTAGTGCCATTGTGCCTGCCGCCTTTGCGCGAGCGGCGCGAGGACATTCCGCTCCTTGCCGCGCACTTCTCGGCCAAGGCGGCGGAGAAGCACGGGCGCACGCCGCCGACGCTCGATCTCGCCCTCATCGAAGCCTTGCAGGAATACGAATGGCCGGGCAACGTGCGCGAGCTGGAAAACCTGATGGAGCGGCTGGTCGTCTTGACCGTCAACCCGCAGCTTGGCGTCGAGTTCCTGCCGGATAAGATGCTGCACACTTTGCCGGAAGCTGCGAGCGCCGACGATACCACGACGCTCGAAGGTGCGATTATCGCCCTCAAGCGCAGAATGATTGCCGCCGCGCTTCAACTTGAAGACAACAAGGTCGCAGCCGCGCGCCGTCTCGGCATCAGCCGCTCTTACCTGCATCGCTTAATCAGCGAATTCGGCATGGCCGACATTGATATACACAGCACACCGAAATAGCCTGTCGGCGGCCTAAGCTCCCAAGCGCTTGATCTCATCATGCAATCTTCTGCGCTCAAGCAGCAGGCGTAAGAAGAGGCGGCGTCGCCTGAGCAGCGCCAGCGCTGCCTTGTACCAATCTTTCATGTCAACCACTTCTTCGACAAAGCGCATCGCTACATAGCCGCAGATGATTGTGAGAGGCGCTGCGATAAGCGCTATGCGCCAGTCCCACAACAGGAAAACCAGTAAAGCGACCGCGAGCCACGTCAAAGGCATCAGCACTATGGCCGCCAGAATTTTGACCGTCGAGACAATATCATCCACGCCGTGCCGGTCATACGACTGCGCCAGCGCGTTCGAGAAAAAATAGGCGGGAAGGTGTATGAGCGCGCCCGTCAAGGCCAGCGGCAACAGCATGAGCAATAACACGCTGCGGAGCAAGAAGTGCGTGAAGACGTACCAGCGCGAGTGCGCCGTAACGGACAAGGATTCCGGCGTGATGCCGAGTTCGCCAAGCTCTTCTTCATATCGCAGGAGGCGTTGCCGCAGCTTGTCCATCTCAGGATGTGTCGCGCGTGCACGCATTTGTTCGGCAAAGCGGCGACGCCAATCCAGCTCTTCCGAAAGCGACTGCCGGATATTGATGCTCTCGTAGATGGAGGAAAAAAGCTGTTCGACTTTCAAGACCTCTTCCAGAGCTTCATCGCTTTCAACATTGAGCGTCACCGCGCGCAAAGCCGTTTCGATGCGCTTTGACAACAGCCTGACGGCTTCGCGCGGCGGCTCGTTCTGCTCGTCCAAATCAACGGGCTGGACTTCGATGTAATCTCCGAAGCGAATCAGAGCCTCGCTGCGAAAAGATGTTTTGGAGGTGTAGTACAAACCGACCGGCACGATCTTCAGGTTAAGTTCTTCCGCCTTATCTTCGTCCGCTCGCACGGAAATCGCTCCGAGAGCGATGCGCGCCGCCCCCGTCTTGATGGGCATCAGTTGGGTCGCGCTGTGCGACAGTCCTTCTGGAAACAAGGCGATGCAGCGTCCCTGCCTGAGCAACTCGTGACAGGCATCGAATGTTCTGCGGTTGAGCGTCATGTCCTCGCCCGCATCAACGCGCCTGTAAAGCGGCAACGCCTCCATGGTGCGCAGCAGTGAACTGATGACAGGGATGCGAAAAAGCGTTGACTTGGCAAGAAAGGAAACGCGGCGCGGCAGCGAGCAAAAGACGAACGCGGGATCAATCAACCCGTTCGGATGATTCAGGACGAAGATGACAGGCCCGTTCATCGGGACAATCTCTTCGCGGCTCGTTTCGATGCGACGAAAGAACAGGCGCAGCGAGATGCTGACGACGGCGTGAACGAGGCGGCGCGCGAGCGTGCCTTTCTCCAGAATTATCATGTCGCTGAGGCGCAGCACGCGCACATTTGCCATTCGGGAATTATATGCCTTTCGCGCTCGCACGCGCACGCTCTCTGCACCATCGCCCGCTCTGGCCGGATGCAAAACATTTAATTTTTACTGTCAACATATGTAGACACATGAGGCCGTAAGCTGTGGCCGCCCGTGTACATGGAAGATTCCCTGCATGACTCGAAGATGAGCGAATGCTCAGCCAAAATGCTGATTTCGCTCGTCAGCTAAAGACGGCACGAGCATTGCTGAAGTTATTGTCAGCTTGTGAAGGAAAAGCATTCAAATGAAGCCCAGAGTATTAATTGTTGATGATGACATAGCGATTACGCAGCAGTTGTTTTGGACGCTGTGTGACGATTACGAAGTGATGACTGCCAATGATATGCAGTCCGCGCTGCGCCGCGCCACCATCTACGAGCCGCAGGTTTCAATCCTTGACTTGCATCTGCCGCCGACGCTCGACACACCCGAAGCCGGGATGCGGATTCTGGAATTTATCAAGACTCGTTTTCCGCATACTAAGGTGCTGATTGTCAGCTCCGATGCGACCGAAGAGATGCAGCGCGCCTGTTTCGAGGGCGGCGCGGACGGATTTTTGGACAAGCCGTTTGAGGTCGAACAGCTTCTCTCGACCGTGCGCGGGTATGCGCCGCAGCGCAGGCTTGATACTGCCTGATGTAAGAAATTTTTTTAGGCGCCCGGTTGGCAAAAGAAACATTGCCCGGCGTCAATGGAGCATGAGCAAAGTGCAATACATTATCCTCTCCGCGATTATAGGTTTTTACGCCTTGCTCTTCGTGACCTTGGTGGTCAAAGCCATCACCGGCACATGGCAGGCGAGGCGGCATGAAGTCAAGCCGCAGATGGAAAAGATTTCCCGCGTCGTTGCGCACGCACGCAAGCAAGCATGGACGCGCGCCGTCTGGCGCGGCACGCTCGCGCACGAAGCGCAGCAGAAAGTTCTTTGCTAAAAAGTTCCGGCCACTCGCCCCATTGAGAGGCCGTCAGTGCCTGCGTTTAGCGGAATCCCCTCCCGCCGCGCTGGCCCATGAAGCCCCTGCTCCTATTCGACTCCTGCCCAGAGTCGCGGGGGCTTCATAATTTTAAAAGTAGGACTCAGGACTCAGAACTCAGAACTCAGGACTCAGAAGAAAGAAAGATGGTTTTTC
>JACMLC010000464.1 GCA_014379795.1 Pyrinomonadaceae bacterium | reverse complement strand
GGTTGGGGGTTAGGAATCAGGGGGCGGTGAAAGCTTTGATGCCGTCCCCTGACCCCTGTCCCCTGACCACGCCTTTCTCAGCTTGCTTTCTCTAGTTTGATCGGCTTCTCTATGAAGTAGAAGCTACAGCTTCCGCGCACTTCTTCAAGGTCGCGTTTTTCAATCGGAAAGAGGCGGCATTGATTGGGACGGTCTTCGTAGATGCCGCAGGTGGTCGTTCCGTCGCGGTGCTTTTTGAGGAACGGGCACTTGAATAAGATCTCGCAACAGGCTCCGCAACGATTGCATTCGCCGCGCCGCAGGCTGAGCATTGCGACTACTTCCTGCTTGCGAAAGTTCGCGCTGACGAAGCGGCGCAGCTTGCCGTGCGCCTGACGTGCGCGAAAGGTGGCGTCCTGTACGGCACGCGAACGCTTGGCTGCCGCGAGGCGTTCTTCAAGCGAGCGTTGTTGCGCAGTGCGCCGGTTTCGCGTTGGTTTCATCGGTTCGGGAGAGATAAGAGCGATGCTGTTTTAAGCCTTGAACTCGCGCGTCGCCCTTTCAGCTTAAATGCCTATGCGCTGGCAACGCTGACGTGCTTGTCAATCATGCGCGAGATGGCGTCTTTGCTTGTCGCTCCCACTACGCGTTCTTCTTCCTTGCCGCCCTTGAAGAGAATTAAGGTCGGGATGCCCTTGATGCCGTATCTTTGCGAGACGGACGGATTCTCGTCCACGTTGAGTTTGACGACCCGTGCGTTGCCCGCATATTTTTCCGCGACGGCTTCGACGGTGGGCGCAAGCATCCTGCACGGGGCGCACCAAGCAGCCCAGAAATCCACCAGCACGGGCTGGTCTGATTGCAGCACGTCTTTCTCGAAACTGCTGTCGCTCACTTCAATCACGTTCTCACTCATCTTTGATTCTCTCCTTATTTCATTTACATAAAAGCGAAAAGCAGATGCTGGATGTTAGATGTCAGATGTCAGTTTTTCCAGCATCTAACATCCGGCATCTAGCATCTGTTCTTACATGTTCATCACAGCGCGATAAAGGTTTATGTACTTTTCGGCGGCAGCTCTCCATGAATTGTCTACACTCATGCCATTGAGCTGAATCTTTTTCCAGACTTCCGGCTCGGCGTAACAATAGAGAGCCTCGTAAACTTTTTCTAACATAGAGCCTGCGTCGTATCGCTGGAACTTAAAGCCGTTGCCCGTGCCGCTCACGCGGTCAAAATCCTGTACCGTGTCATCAAGGCCGCCCGTCGCACGCACGACCGGAACAGTCCCGTAACGCGTGCTGTACATCTGATTCAAACCGCAAGGCTCGTACAAAGACGGCATCAGGAAAATGTCCGCGCCAGCTTCAATTTTGTGCGCCAGCGGGTCGTTAAAGCCGACGAAAACTCCGACCTGTCCGGGAGCAGACCCGCGCAAAGCCTGCAAGAAATCTTCGTACTCTTTCGCTCCCGAGCCGAGCGCGATAAAGTACGCGCCCGTTGCCAGCATCTTCCCGGCAGCCTCTTTGATTAAATCGTAGCCCTTCTGCGAAGTCAGCCGCGAGACAGTAGCGATGATTGGCCGCTCCAAATTTTCCGGCAATCCGAAACTGCGTAGCAAATCAAGCTTGCATATTCGCTTGCCCGTCAGATCGTCCGCGTTGTAATGCGCCGCCAGATGTTTGTCCGTCGCGGGATTCCAGATATCGTAATCAACTCCGTTGGTGATGCCGACGAGCCGGTCCCTGCGCGCACGCAAAATCCATTCGAGGCCGTGCCCATGCTCTGCGGTCTGAATCTCCTGAGCATAGCGGCGGCTGACGGTCGAAAGGGCATCGCTCGAAATCAATCCCGCTTTCAGAGCGGATGCCGCGCCGTTCGCTATAAAAGGATCGCGGCGTTCGTGCGAGCCAAAGCCCATGCGTGGCAGTTCAGCCGGGTCAAACGTGCCTTGATAAGCCAGATTGTGAATCGAGAGCAAGGTGCGAGTCCGGCTAAAGAACGGGTCAGACCAGCGACGCACGCGCAGCTCGACGGCTGCAAACCCGCTGTGCCAATCGTTCAGGTGAACCATCTCGGGCGGCGTCCCGAGCCGCTTAAAGAGCGCGAGGCTGGCGCGACAGAAAAAGGCGAAACGCTCGTGGTCGTCGCGGAAGCCGTAAATCGAATTTCTTTGAAAATATTCTGGCGCGTCTATCAGAAACGTGGGTGCGCCCGCAGCCTCGCTGTACCAGACGCGTGCGCGCGTGCTGCCTCCATCGCCCCATTCGACCGCTAGATTATCAATGATCTGTTCGCGTAGCTGCTTGCGGTCAATCTGCTCGTAAAGCGGGAGCACAAGGCTCGCATCCACGCCGTGCTCACGCAGGGCTTTGGGCAGCGCACCGGCTACATCCGCCAGCCCGCCGGTCTTGGCAAAAGGCACAGCTTCAGATGAGAGTATCGCGACGCGCAATCTATTCTCACTGCGCTCCCAGCAATAGAAAAGGAAGCGCTTTGCCGAAAATTTAAGTTATTAGAACCTTGGAAGCCCTACTATGCGAAGCCAGCCCCGATTTGTCAACTGTTAAGTCCCAAGTCCCAAGTCTCAAGTCCCAAGTTAAGAAAATGTCTTTGACTTGGGACTTGAGACTTGGGACTTGGGACTTATCTTAGCTTTGCATCGAAGCGAGGAATTCGGCGTTGGCCTTGGTCTTTTCAAGGCGTTCCAGCACGACTTCCATCTGCTCGACGGGTGAGAGCGGGTTCAGGACGCGGCGCATCACCCAGATGCGGTTGAGGTCTTCCTTGCTGATGAGAAGCTCCTCTTTGCGCGTGCCGGAACGCTGTAGGTCTATGGCCGGGAACAGGCGTTTGTCGCTCAAGCGGCGGTCGAGATGAATTTCGCTGTTGCCCGTGCCCTTGAACTCTTCAAAGATGACATCATCCATACGCGACCCCGTATCAATCAGGGCGGTGGCGATGATGGTTAAACTGCCGCCTTCCTCAATGTTGCGCGCCGCGCCGAAAAATCTCTTGGGGCGTTGCAGCGCGTTCGAGTCAATACCGCCGGAAAGAATCTTGCCCGACGGAGGCACGACCGCGTTGTGCGCGCGAGCCAGACGTGTAATCGAATCCAGCAGGATGACTACATCGCGTTTGTGCTCGACAAGACGCTTGGCTTTTTCAATCACCATGTCCGCGACCTGCACGTGGCGCGTCGGCGGCTCGTCAAAGGTCGAAGAGATGACTTCGCCGTTGACAGAGCGTTGCATGTCCGTGACTTCTTCGGGACGCTCGTCAATCAGGAGGACGATGAGCGTGACTTCCGGGTGATTCTGCGTGATCGAGTTGGCGATGGTCTGCAAGAGCATCGTCTTACCCGTGCGCGGCGGCGCGACGATCAAGGCGCGCTGCCCCTTGCCGATGGGTGTGACCAGATCAATGACGCGGGCCGAAAGATTATCTTTATCCGTCTCCATCAAGAGCTGCTCGGTCGGATAGAGCGGCGTCAGGTTGTCAAAGAAAACCTTGTCGCGCGATTCGCCCGGAGCTTCAAAGTTGATGGCTTCGACTTTGATGAGTGCGAAATAACGCTCGCCTTCTTTGGGCGGGCGAATCTGGCCGGAGACGGTATCGCCCGTGCGCAAATCAAACTTGCGAATCTGCGAGGGGCTAACGTAAATATCGTCCGGGCCGGGCAGATAGTTGTATTCGGGTGCGCGCAGGAACCCGAACCCGTCGGGCAGTGTTTCCAGAACGCCTTCGGAGAAAATCAGACCGCTTTTCTCCGTCTGCGCGGCAAGGACTTTGAAGATCAGCTCCTGCTTGCGCATGCCCGTCGCGCCGGGCACGTCCATGCCCTTGGCAATCTGCGTCAGCTTGGAGATGGACATCTCCTTCAACTCAGCCAGATTCAAAAGCTCTTCGGGCTTATTGTCAGAGCGGTTGTCCCCCTTGCCGTCGGCTTTACCGTCAGCTTTATTGTCAGAGGGGGTTTCTTCCGTAGCGGAAACTTCTTCCGGCGGGGCTTCGGCGGTGGCAACGGCTCCGTTGTCTGCGTTGGCAGCATTACTGCTCGCATTGCTTGTGCGTGTGCGTGGTGTACGTTGTGACATTTCAGTTTTTCTCAGTGCGGCGCATTTAGCTCAGCCGCCATTCTTTTGCATTGCTTTCTGGAAAGCGGCCATCAGCCGCGCTTGTGTTTAAAATTAATAAGAACGTCTCGCGTGATT
>JACMLC010000463.1 GCA_014379795.1 Pyrinomonadaceae bacterium | reverse complement strand
TCTGCAAGATGTCCGCGACCGTTGCGACCTCTTCGACCTGCGTCGCGTCATGAATATCAGTCAGGACAGGCACGCCGATCTCTTCTTTAACGGCGCGCAGCACGTCCAGCCCCGCCTGCATTCCCATTCCGCGAAAGCTTTCGATGGATGAACGATTCGCTTTATCGAAAGATGATTTGAAGACAAAATCCAGATTGGCAGCGCGCGCAGTTTTCGCGCACTCGCGCGCCATCATCAAAGCATGCGCTTGCGATTCGATAACACACGGCCCCGCGATGATCGTCAAACGCCCGTCACCGAAAGTCGCGTTGCCCACCTGAAAAGGCTTTTGGATAAATGTTTCTGAAAGCTCACTCATTATTTTGTTTCTTCGCCTGCGGCGCGTCTGCGCAATTGGATGATACTTTTTTCCACCTGTGACCGGTTCATCGCGTTCGGATTTTGCTTTAAGTAAGTTTCATATTCTCTGACGGCTTCGGCTGGACGATTCGTTGTTTCATACAGCAGCCCGAAATTGTAATGAAGCTCGGGGGAATTTCCGCCACCCTGCTCGATGGCCGTCCGAAACGCCGCTTCCGCTCCCTGATAATCTTTCTGCCGCGCGAGCGCGACACCCAGAGCCTGTTGCGCATCCGCGTCTTTGCCGTTGTTCTGCTCAATGGCTTTGCGCAAAGCCTCTGCGGATTCCTGATCTCGCTTTAAGCCAAGCAGCACGATTCCCTTCTGATAAAAAGCGTCCGGATAGACGCCGCCACGTTGCTCGATGGCTGCATCATAAGCCTTGACTGCATTCTCCATATCGCCCTGTTGCTGCAAAGCAAAGCCAAGATTGTATTGCGCTGCAAAAAAGTTTCCGTTCTTCTGCTCGACAGCCTTGCGAAAATGGTCTGTGGCGCTCACGAACTGGCCTTTAGCCAGCAGCGCGCGACCCAAACGATTATGAGCCGAAGGAAATTCTTTCTGCATTTCCAGAGCAGTCTGGAAATCTTTAATCGCCGAATCATAATTGCGGACGGAGAAATAGTAGCCGCCGCGCTCATAAAATTCCGCTGCGGTTTTCGGCTCGCGTGTCGGCGGCGCGAGGCTGGGAGCATTGCCCGTCGGCGTGATGTATCTTCCGGTCGCTTCCGCATCCTCAGGCATGGTCTGTGCGACCGGAGAGCGCGAAGACTTTACCCAAAAGCTGGTGATGATAACGAGCACGGAGAGCGCAGCCAGCGCGAGGGCAATCAAGACGAGCGGCTGTCTGAGCAAGCTGCCAATCGCTTGCTTGCGCTTGAATGGAACTTTGACGCGCGCCACGACCGGCTCATCCGCGACTGATGGCGCGCCCGCCGCAGCCTGCTCATCTTTAATAGCATCCTTGTCATGCAGACGCGCACCGCCCGTCTGAATCGCTTTTTCTTCGGCGGTTGTCGGAGCCTGTGCTTCCGTCGTCTTGGGTCGTGCGGCGCGGCCTTCGCGCAAACGCTCGATGTCAATCACGAGCCTGCCCGACGGAGTCTCTACGCCAGCGTCGCGCAAGGAATCCAACGTCGGCGCACTAAAGCCCCCAGAATGCTCAAGCCCTAAAAGCTGCGCGGTTGAGTACAATTCGCGGCGAAAAGCTCCTGCGTCAGGCGGCCTCTGCCCGGGCTTTTTCTCCAAAGCATGCAGCACTAAAGTTTCCAGCTCAGCCGGAATGCTCGCGACAAACTCACGCGGGGCGCGTGGCAGCTCCGAAGAATGTTTCAAAGCGACGGAGAGCGGCGTCGGCCCCGTAAAGGGCGTCGTGCCAGTCAGCATCTCGTACAAAATAATTCCGAGACTGTACACGTCCGAAGCCGGAGTCAAATCTGCGCCGTCGCACTGTTCCGGCGACATGTAACGCGGCGTTCCGATCATGACGCCCGTCTGCGTCAAAGGCTTTTGCTCTAATCCATCGCCCGCATCAGTCGCGAGCTTGGCAATCCCGAAATCCAGAACTTTGATGATGGCAGGGGCGTGCGGCCTCTGCACCACAAAAATATTTCCCGGCTTCAAATCACGATGAATGACTTGCGCTTCATGCGCCGCCGCCACCGCAGCGGAGATTTGCAGCATCAGCGAGACCGCACGCGCAGCATCGAGCGGAGCCTCGCGCGCCAGCACATCGCGCAGCGAGCGGCCTTCCAACAACTCCATCACGATATAGAAAAGGCCGTCCGCAGTCCTTCCGAAATCCGTCACCGCGACGGCGTTCGTGTGGCGCAGGCGACCGGCGGCGCGGGCTTCTCTCCTGAAACGCTCCTGCGCCGCTTCGTCCTCGACAAAATGCGGATTCAGAACTTTGACCGCGACCGGGCGGTCAATCAAGAGATGCGTGCCTTGATACACAGTCCCCATCCCGCCTTCGCCCAAGCGCTCGTCGAGCCTGTACTTATCATCCAGCGTCCGACCGATGAGCGGGTCTGTTTGTGTGTCCGTCTGCACGGTCGCATCCGCCTGCAAGGAAGCGCCGTCTTCCGGGCACTTTTGCAGGTCATCCGCATAGTGGCGACCGCATGTGGGGCAATGAAGCAT
>JACMLC010000462.1 GCA_014379795.1 Pyrinomonadaceae bacterium | reverse complement strand
TTGCCGATTAACGAATCAACGCGCCTTGAGTTGCGTGCCGAGTTTTTTAATCTGTTGAATCGCACGAATTTTCAAGCTGCGAATGCAGATATTACCAGTGCCGCTTTCGGCACAATCAGCAGTACGTTTCCGGCGCGGCAAATTCAGATCGCCGTGAAAGTTTCTTTCTAAATTTGTTGGAACGTCGGCATCTTGCCTGCAAGATGCCGGACATCATACGCGGGCGCGCCGGACACTTCATCGCTCCACATGAAACCGAACCGCTTCGCGCCGAGATTTTTCGCTTCTTCTACACACTTAAAGCCGACGGCGTAATCACCAACAATCCCGACCTAGCCGAGAAAGCGAAGACAAAATAAAAGTTTGCCTTTACCACTCCTCCTTTCCCCCTCTCGTTTGGTGAGGATCTAACAAGGCTGCATCAGCAAGCACTTGTTTCGCTTGCAACCTTTTGGCATATTAGCCTCTATGCAAGACTTTGCGACGACACGCATTTACCGGGAACTTCCCGTCTATATACAAATCACCGAAGCGCTTCGCCATGACATCATCAAAGGCGAGCTTCCACCGCACTCCAGACTTCCTTCGGAATTAGAGTTGATGAGAAAGTTTGGCGTCGCGCGTGCGACGATTCGCCGCGCGCTCGCCAAGCTGCAAGATGACGGCTTAACGTATTCGCGCCGCGCCGTCGGCAGCTTTGTCGCCGAGCCGAAAGTTGATCAAGACTTGGACCAGCTTTTCAGCTTCACCGAATTCATGGCGTATCGCGGCATGAAACCCGGCTCGCAGTTGCTCGACGCTGAAATCCAACAAGTCACTTCCGTTAATTCGCCTTTACTCGTCGCGCTTCGTCTATCCGTCGGCGAAAAAGTCATCTTCATCCGCCGCCTGCGCACAAGCAACGGGCAGCCGATGGTGATTGCCACCACCTACTTGCCAGAGCGTCTCTTCCCGGATTTTCTCGCGCGCGACATCGAACATAAATCCGTTTATGAAATCATGGACGAAAGCTACGGACTTAAACCTGATGATGCTTCGCAGACATTTGAAGCCGTGATGCTTGATGATGATGAAGCGCAACTGCTTACAGTATTATCGCCCGCAACGGCGCTGCTTATCACGCGCACGGGCTACGCCAAAGGCGCACCCGTCGAGTACGCGCTTGATTATTATCGCGGCGACCGCACCAAGTTTCGCGCCCGTCTCGGCGCTATCAATCAAACGCCGCTTGTTGAAGCTGATAGGATAAGAACGTTGGGCGAGAGATAGAACGCCGCGTTTAATTTTCGTGTCTCTCCAGTAAGAATAGCATCAACTATAAGGGTTTCTTTTACATCACCATCAGGTCATAGTCGCTGACGGGCAGCAGCGATGCAAAGACGACGCGAACACGATTTGCCCGCGCGAGTTCAGCCCTCGGAGCGAGATTGTCTTGAATCGAGGCAAGCGTGGTCGTTCCGGTTAGCGGATGCTGCAAGCGTGATTTAGTTGATAGGAGCACGCGGGAACAAATCCGGGTTATCGGTAAATAGCGCGTCAACCCCCAACTCGTACAAGTAATAAGCCAACGTTTATCCGCTTGCCAGTTGTGGCGCATCTCGTCAGGGCGTTCTTCTGTCTGACTGGGCTATTCGATGGTGGCGGTCTTCCTTACTCCCCATTTCTTATTTGGCTGGGGGCCCATGACAAAGATGAGGGTTGAGCCATTGGCAATGTCGGCATGTTGAATAAACGGTTCCCTTAATGGTTTTCCGTTTAGCGTCGCAGACTGAATATATTTGTTCTTTGACGATTGATTTCTCGCAATGACAGTGAATGGACCATTCTTATATGGCTTGCCCAACTTGATGGTGGCCTTTTCAAAAAGAGGGGTGCCGATGGCGTAAACCGGACTGCCTGGCGTTACGGGATAGAACCCAAGCGCGCTGAAGATGTACCAGGCAGACATTTGTCCACAGTCGTCATTGCCGCTTAGTCCATCCGGCGCGTTCTGATAATTCGCAAGCAGCGCCTCTCTCACTCTCTCCTGCGTTTTCCAGGGCTGACCACCATAGTCATAAAGATACGTGTAGTGATGACCGGGTTCGTTGCCGTGTCTATAATGGCCTCCTACGAAGTTCTCATCCAGCTTGGCGTTGAATTGCTTCTCGCCACCCATCAAAGCAATCATGCCGGGAATGTCCTGCATCTCGCAGAACAGATATGTCCAGGGGCCACCCTCAGTGAATCCGGGCATTCTCTCTTCGCGCGTAGACCAGCTTTCCTCGTCCCAGGTCCCGTCTGCCTTCTTTGGTCGCATGAAGCCCTTCGCCGGGTCGTACAAATTCTTATAGTTCCGGCTCCTTTTCATAAACAACTGGTAGTCGTCCATCTTACCCACCGCTTTAGCAATTTGTGCGACGCAGAAATCGTTGTAGGCGAATTCAAGCGTGCGGGAAACAGACTCGTCCGTTTTGTCCTGCGGAACGTAACCGAGAGACTTGTACCATGTCAGGCCACCTCTGGCTTCATAAGCCGTCCACGGCGCGCGATCAATCCACCTGTTCGTGGCATCTCCATCTGGAGGGGTCATGGCATTCTTGTACATGGCCGCGTAAGCCTTCTTGAGATCGAATCCTCTGAACCCTTTCACATAAGCATCAGCGATGACGCTGTCGGCGTGTGTGCTGATCATGATGTTGGAATAGGTAGGATTGGGCCACATCGGCATCCAGCCTCCTTCATCGTACATTTGCAGGAGAGAGGTAATCATGTCCGGCACTCTCTCAGGCTGGATCAGCAGCAGCAGCGGGTGCTCAGCCCGGAAGGTGTCCCAGAGCGAGTAGTCATTGTAAGAGACGCCGTTATGCACACGGTCGTCGAACGCGCTGTAATAGCGCCCATATTCCGAGAAGACTCTGGGAAATAAGAGGGAGTGATACATCGCGGTGTAGAAATTAACCCTCTCATCTTTAGACCCGCCCTGAATACTGATTCTGCCGAGCGCCTCATTCCAGATTCGCCGCCCTTCCGCTTTCACTCGCTCAAAGTTCCAATCTGGAATTTCTCTCTTCAAATTGTCTCTGGCCTGGTCAATGCTGATGAAAGATGTCCCTATCTTGACTTCGATCACCTCGGCTTGTGTTGTGGAGAACGTCACATAACCACCGATCCGATGACCGGAGTGCTGATTGCGCCCTTGATGAATATCGTTATCCTCCCATGTCCCGAAGGAGAGGGAAGGCTTGCTGAACTGTATGACAAAGTATCCTTTGAAGTTGGGCAGTGGCGGGCCTAG
>JACMLC010000047.1 GCA_014379795.1 Pyrinomonadaceae bacterium | reverse complement strand
TGTAAAGGCTGGCGATTCGCAGATAAAGCTCAAAGTCTGCAAGCGTCGTGCTGGAAGCCGTGCCGGTCGCGCCGGGCTTTGAGAGACGTGCGCGCAAGAGCGTCACGGCTTCGTCAACCATTCCGCTGTCCGTCAGGATAAACGCTTCCAGATAAAGAAATTCATTCTGTTGCGGGAAACGCTCGCGAGCATTGCGCGCAGCTTGCAACGCCTCTTGCCGTTTACCAAGCCCGCGCAGCAGTTCTATCTGTTCGAGGTCAATGGTCGGGTCATCGCTGCCCAGCAGAGAGCGCATCCGCTCGATGGTCGCCAGAGCCTGCTCAGTGTCTCCCGCGCTTTTGTGCAGGGAGATGATGCTCCGCAAGATTCCCAAAGCGAGACCGCGCTTTGCTTCATTCTTGAGCACAGCGCTGCCCGTGATGCCCTGCTCTTTCAAAACCTCTTCATAAACGCTCACGGCCTCAGCATAGCGCAGGGCATCCGCAAAGGTTTGCGCCAGAATCAGGCGCAAAGCAGTGACGCCTTGCTTATCGGTCGCGGGGCGGCTGCTGATGGCAGCGCGCAAAGTCTTGATGGCTTCGTCAACACGCCCGGCGCGAGAGAGCTGTCGCGCCAAAAGCATATTCGCGGTCGCGCCCGCAGGGTCTGTCGCGGCCATGCTCCGCAGCTCGTTGATAATCGCATCATCCGTGCCGAGGGCTTCAACGGCACGGCTCAACAATTCTTCATATTCTTCGCTTCGAGGATTGAGCGAAAGCGCGCGGCGGATGGCGGCAAAAGCTTCACGCGGGCGATTCGCGCGGAGCAGAGCTTCGCCCAAGCGTGCAGCAGCCACTTCCCCATCCAAATCAAGCCCGCCCGTGATGGTGCGAAAGAATCGTGGATTGACCGCAGGCGGAGAAGAACCCCATCTAGTCAGAGCATCAATGGCTTCATTCGTCCGCCCCAGCGCAAGATAAAATTCACCAAGCAAAGCCCATGCTTCCGTCTCGTTCGGCACGAGTCGCACGACTTCGCGCAGTTCTGTGATAGTGCGCTCGGCCAGCGTTTTATCGGGCGTCCCCTTGCTGAGTCCGCTTTTCAGACCGTAGACGCGCGAGAGCAACTGGTGCGCGCCAAGGTTGTCGCGATTGATCTTGAGCGCCGAGATGGCGTGCTCAACAGCTTCGTCAATATTCTGCGGCGGGTGAAAGAGCGCGATTTCCGCCAGAGCCGTATAAGCTTCGGCCAGAGTCGGGTCAAGCTGAGCGGCTTCCCTGAAAGCCTGCTGCGCCAGACGCGAGGTAGCCGCAGTCTCAGCCGATGCGCTTTCGCTGCGCCTGATCTCAGACAGCAGCCGCTGGCCTTCGAGCAGCTTTGCATAACCCTGCGCACGCCTCTGCCGTGACCCTGCGCCGTCTGTGGAATTCATCGAACCCGTTAGCTGTCCGGGCGACATTGCCGGCTGAGATTGCGGCTGGCCGGTGGCGGATGGAACCTGCGCACGCGCTGTGAGAAGAAGTGCGGGACTGATGACAAAGACGCAAGCCAGAACTGTCTGACGAGATAAAAGATAAAAAGACTTCAAGTGATATTTCCCTTCACGGAAGGCTCTGCGGTGACTAAGCCCTTCCGTTCGATTCCCTGAACCAGACGCTGCCAAGCCCCTCGCTGTGGATAACAGTAAAGCAGCACGATAACGGCGACGCCTCCTGCGCGCAGCATGTCAAATTTATTGCCCGTCAGAATCGTGACAATAAAACCCAACAGGGCGATAGCGCCGCCTAAGAAAGCTAATTGAATTGTTGTCCCTTGCAGAGTCTTAAGCAGACTTGAGAGTCCGCGCAAAGCCGCTATGTCCTGCAAGCGCATGGCCGAAAACCTTGCGCGGCGCAGCACGAACGCGCCCATCCCGAACACCAGAATCGTAATCCACAAAATCCACGGCAGCGTCGGGTCCCACGGCCTGTAGAGAGATTCACCCGCGAGGAAAGCGATTCCGACCAAAACAAGTGTCAGTCCGAGCAATGCGCCAACAATCATCGCCGCAACGCGATGGCGACGTTTCAGCTCATTCTGAATGTTTTCCTGCGGCGTCGTGGTCATAAGCTTCAAATAAGAGTTCCGGCCTAAAGCTTAGCGGAAAAATGCGTGCAGGAAATTCTAACATTCGTCTTTGATGCCTAGCAAACTGCATCTTTTGAACCGGCTCAAGCGAGAGCCGGGGAAAAGCGAACGGCCAGCAACATTCTTGCTTTGTGCTGCTGGCCGTTTGCTGTATGTGTAGATCAACTTTAGAGCGAAAAAGCTAATCCCGAACCGAACGCTTTATTGTTACGGCGTGGGAGTCGTAGGCTGCGGCGTGTTGACCGGAGGCGGCGGCTGCGGCGCGGGGCGATTCGGCTGACGCGTGGTGCGCGGAGCCTGCCGCACGGCATTGTCAGGCAGTTGCCCGCCCCTCGCCATAGCTATGTCAATCAGGTCGTTGCCTTCTTTGCTATCCTTGCTGATGAGAATGCCGTTCTTATCGACCGTTACCATCTGAACCCCGAATATTTCGTTCGCCAGATTTTTCATCATACCGGGCTGTTCGGCGATTATTCTCTTTTGCGCTTTGGGGTCAGGCTCCGGCACTGGAGCGCCGATCACATTTAACTGCTCGATGGCTTTCTCGACATATTCGCTGTCGGGGGGAAATTCGCGCACGACTTTCTGATAATACTTGGCGGCCTCATCCGGCTCTTCTTCCTCCTGATAGGTAAAGCCGAGGTTAAACCAAACCCTATCCATCCGGGAAAAGTTCGGCCACTTCTCGTCAATCTCGCGCAGGCGCGACTGCACCCCTTTGAGTCCGCCCTTTTCCTGCTTGACGCGAGCGTTCAAATAAAAATCCGCGACTTTCAGATTATGCAGCGCGAGATTTTCCTGCACTTCGATTAAGCGAATTTCCACTTGTGGGCGCAAAGGCGTGTCGGGATATTGTTGTAAGAGAACTTTCAAACGCTGCTCCGCTTTGCGCGAGCGGCTCACGTCGCGGTCTGCAAGTCCCATCTGGCGCATCTCTGACTCGGCCACCTTGAGCATCACTTTGTCCGCCAGTGGGTCTGTCGGGAAGAATGTCAGCCAATCCGTATAGGCAGCGGCGGCTTGAATCAACGCGCTGGTCGTGCCTTCAAGATAGAAGGAATCCGCGATGGCGAGCTTTGCCAAAGGCAGGTACTGCGAATCCGGATAAGTCGTGATGATGGTATTAAAAAGCAAGCGGCCAATTTCATAGCTGCCCTTGCGCACTTCTTTGACCGCCAGCTCGAACAGCTCGCGGTCACGTCCCGGCGCAGTCGAGCTTGTCAAATCTTCATACTTGTCATCGCCGCCGCCGCCGAAGATGCCCAGAAACTTGCCTTTCTTTTTCTTCTTCTTGGAAACAGTCACCCCGTCACCCTTGCGCACACCGGCGGTCGCCATCAAGCCTGCCTCGACCCGACC
>JACMLC010000461.1 GCA_014379795.1 Pyrinomonadaceae bacterium | reverse complement strand
TTTTGAAGGGACGCAAAGAGTGGAAGAAGACGCTCTTTGTCACGCTCGGCAACGAGCCGGGAGATATTATGACCGGCTTTAATCGCTTCCGGGAGCTGATGGCTAAACAGCAGTTGAAAGATCTTGAGTGGGAAGCTCAACTGATGAATGACGAGGATCACGGTTCCGTCGTGCTACGCAGCCATTATTACGGACTGCGCAAAGTTTTCGAGGGCTGGCCGGTTCCGCAAGACCCCGCCACCGGAGCCATCATGTTAGATTGGCAGGGCGTTGAAGAGCATTTTAAGAAGCTCTCATACAGGCTCGGCTTCAAAGTCATCGCATCGGAAGCTGTGGTTAATCGGATCGGCTATCAGTTGATGGGCGCGGGACGGATGGATGAAGCAATCGCTGCCTTTAAATCCAACGTTGAACGCTATCCCGCCTCGCCCAACGTCTACGACAGCATCGGCGAAGCTTACGAGAGGAGCGGGCGCTTAGACCTCGCGCGCTCTAACTACGAGAAAGCCTACACAATGGGCAAACAGAACAACGATGCCAACACGGAAATCTTCAAAACCAACCTTGAGCGAGCCGCCGGAAAAATTAAACAGGATAACGGCACTAATAAGTAAAAAGGCAAAAGGTAAAACCTGTAGGGGCAGGGCTTGTCCCAGCCCGCCGCGCTGCGAGCGCGAATCATGTTAGGTGTTACTCAGCTTTATCATCGGCTGACGCCGATACGGGCAGGGACAAGCCCTGCCCCTACATCCTTTCCGTCAATTGAATTTTGCTCTAAGCAATTCGATACAATGCTCTTGAATCTGCTCTGATTTTCTCTCATTTTCCTCCCTTGCTGCCTTCAGCCCTTGCAGCCGCGCGCCGGTTACGACAAAATTAGCGTAAACGTGCGTCCATGATTCTGCGTAATGAAGAGTAGCAAGCAAACCGAGTGGCGAGAGCATGTGCCGGAATGTCCGGCAGCGAACCGCCGACCTGCGCAAGAGCATCAAAAGAGACGCACCAATGTCTCGTTAAAAATCAGGATTCATAAGGATAGAGAGAAAAGCCATGTATAAAATCTCCGCCCGTCAAATCTTGCTGATAGCATTGCTGTCAGCCATCTTTGCCGCAGGCACAGTCGCCTGTTTCAATCGTTTCGGCAATAACTTTCAACCCAACAGCTCGGCCTATACGGAAGCCCCTGCGGCAGGCATCACAGACCCGTCGCTCGCCACGGACGAGCAGAACAACATAGAAGTCTACAGGACGATTTCGCCCGGCGTCGCCTTTATCACTTCGACCTCTTATCAGAGAGACTATTTCGGGCAGGTACGCGAGGGCGAAGGCTCCGGCTCCGGCTCTGTGATAGACGATCAGGGACACATCCTGACCAACTATCACGTCGTCGAAGGCGCGCAAAAGCTGTCCGTGCGCTTTGCGGGCGATAAGACCTATCCGGCCAAGTACGTCGGCGGCGACCCGGATACGGATTTAGCTGTGATTAAAGTCGAAGCCCCGCGCGACCAACTGACTATTGTCCCGCTCGGCGATTCCGACAGGCTTTCTGTGGGGCAGAAGGTTTTGGCTATCGGCAATCCTTTCGGTCTTGACCGCACACTGACCACAGGGGTCATCAGCGGCCTACAGCGCCCGATTCGCGCGCGTAATGACCGCCCGATTGAAGGCGCGATTCAGACGGATGCTTCGATCAATCCGGGCAATTCGGGCGGACCGCTCCTTGATTCGCACGGGCGCATGATCGGCATCAACTCGCAAATTCTTTCGCCTTCGGGAGCGAGCGCGGGCGTCGGCTTTGCCGTCCCGGTCAACATCGCTAAGCGCATCGTGCCTGAGCTGATTAAGAACGGCGTCGTGCGTCGTCCCAAACTCGGCATCGGCGGGCGCGACGTGAACACTTTGCGGAGCATGCCGGTCGAAGAAGGCGTCTTGATTATACAGGTCGTGCCGGGCGGCTCGGCTGCTGCGGCGGGCTTGCGCGGAACGACGCCGACAGAGGATGGCGACATCTCTCTCGGAGACATCGTGACGGCGATTGACGGCGAGAAAGTGCGTAACAACGATGACCTCTATCGCATCCTCGACAAGCGTCAAATCGGGGATGTAGTCAAAGTCGAAGTCCTGCGCAACGGCGCGCGCACCAACGTGCAGGTGCGCCTGCTCGAATTGCCTGACTCGCGCCGCACTCCCGGCAGACGCTAAAATCAGGGTGTAGGGGGAAGGGTGTAGGGTGTAGCGCAAGAAACTTGTTTTGACTACACCCTACACCCTGATTTTAACGTCTGCCGGGAGTTGCGCGGCGCGTGTCCGGCAATTCGAGCAGGCGTACCTGCACGTTTGTGCGTGCGCCGTTGCGCAGGACTTCAACTTTGACCACATCACCGATCTGGCGCTTGTCGAGGATGCGATAGAGGTCATCGTTGTTGCGCACTTTCTCGCCGTCAATCGCCGTCACGATGTCTCCGAGAGAGATGTCTCCATCCTCTGTCGGCGTCGTTCCGCGCAAGCCTGCCGCGGCAGCCGAGCCGCCCGGCACGACCTGTATGATCAAGACGCCTTCTTCGACCGGCATGCTCCGCAAAGTGTTCACGTCGCGCCCGCCGATGCCGAGCTTGGGACGACGCACGACGCCGTTCTTAATCAGCTCAGGCACGATGCGCTTGGCGATGTTGACTGGGACGGCAAAGCCCACGCCCGCGCTCGCTCCCGAAGGCGAAA
>JACMLC010000460.1 GCA_014379795.1 Pyrinomonadaceae bacterium | reverse complement strand
CGGATGGAAATAAATTTAAATCATCTTGACATCAAAGTTTTTCCTAATCTAATCTCTCGCCCTGTACTGTTACATCATTGAGCAAGAGATGACCCGCCCGACGCAATTCCTGAGGCAGTCCGGGCAGAGTTCCTAATGCGCTTTGAGCGCGGGAGCGTTCCATGACGACATTGGGCAGAGTGCGCCCCGGCACAGACCTTCCCCGGAGCCTTGCGGTGTTGGCGCGGATGGGAAAAGAGCTTGACCACCGCTGGGCTGCGCGCGGCTATCGCCTACGCTCCTTCCCAAAGTTGGCCGCCGAAGCCTTGCGCGCAACTTCTTATCATCAACAATTTGACGAAGATGAAGTAACAGCGTGGGTCAATAAGGCTAAATCATTGCCCAGACAGTTCGACCCGCGCAGTTCCTTCGGCCAGCCGCCCTTGACGGTCTGGCATACTGACCGCTTCGTTTTAGACCTCTATTTCTGGACAGACACCCAAACATCTATCCACGATCACTCCTTCTCCGGGGCCTTCACGAATTTGAGCGGCGACAGTCTCAACTGCTCGTACCGCTTCGAGCAGCCGACGCAGGTCGGCAGGGGCGTCCTCACCGGCTCGCTGCGGCTAGACGAAGCCGCTTACCTGCGTCCCGGCGATGTCTGTCCCATCGTTGCCGGAAAGAAATTTATACATCGCGTGTGGCATCTGGACTGCCCGACCGTGACGCTGGTGGCGCGCACCATCAACGGCCCCGTGCGGCTCAGACAATACAGCTATTTCCCGGAAGGCATCGCCATCGAGTATCGCCAGATGCCCCCCATAGAGTTTCAACGAAGGCGAGAATTTCTGAGCTACCTGTTCCGGCGGAGCCACCCGCGCCGCTTCGAGCTGGCGAAAGAGTTGCTGGCAAACGCTACTGATTGGGCGCTGTGCATGTTTCTGGGCGAAATAGTTATGTGGCTGACGAAGGACGAAGATGGCGCACGCGAGCTTACAGAGCTGGCGGCGCGCCTGTCCGCCGAACGGGGCAAGTGGGTTGACACGGCAGTCGCCGCCATGAAAGCCATAGACCCGCTGGCTTCAGTCCACTGGACGCGCCTCAGCCGCACAGAGCATCGCTTGCTCATCTCCCTGCTCAACACTTTCACCGAGCGGCGGCCTCTGCTCGAATGGCTCGCGCGACACGGGCATGCAGGCGATTGGCGCTTGAAGCTGACGGGCTGGCTGACTGAGATAGAGGCTGACAAAGCGCTTCGCCTTCGGCTGGGTAGCGCGCGCGCTGACATCATCAAGCAGATGCTGCGCGGACTAACGGACGCAGCGGTCTTGCGCGAACTGCGCCAGACCTACGCGATCTCGGATAAGGAAGAAGAACTGCTCAAGCAGGGTTTTAAAAGATTCAGGGGACTCCCGTTTCTCAAGCCTCTATTGAGTCCTCGCCGGAGTTCAGCGAGGGCTGAAGCCGCGTATCAAGCAGCGTCGCTTTAGCCCTGCCAAGCTGTCAGAATGTTGTTTCGCGTCGTTCGTGCCTTGCCGTCCGGAAACCTGAATCGTCTCGTCCGGCGGCAGTCACAGCGATAATGTCTTTAATGATTGACCATCAACAAAGGAGACTTGATATGGCGGAAGAAAAAGAAGATGATTCGCAGGAAAAACGAATCAAGATTGATGAGCTACCCGCTAGCGAAACAGAACTCACGGATGAGGATGAAAAAAATATCATGGGCGGGCGGCAGCAGCCTTCACCGGGAGGATTGAACCGGGGGCAGCCCTCGCCGGGAGGAATCTCCGGGGGGCAACCTTCACCGGGAGACTTGAGGGGACAACCTTCGCCGGGAGGAGCGAGTTAGTCCTCGCCCACAGGTTTTAACGAGCTTACTAAGGCAGAGAGATAACTCTGAACTCTGTCGTCTAAAGTTAAGCCATTAGCTGACCGTCTTAAATCGCCGGAGAGGAGTTGGACGCCACCTGTCGCGTTCAACTCCTCCGGCGGCAGCTATCGAGCAACAACAGCGAATTGCGGAGTGTCTGACATGGTGAAGAAGACCGAAGCGTGCGCGGGACAACAAGTCAAAGCCTGCGCGCCCACGGAGCAGCACTCGACCAGCATCACTCTCAAAGAATCTGACGGAAGTCTGACCGCCAGCTTGTTCCGCCAAGACGGTTACGTGGTAGTGCGCGAAGTTTTCGACCAGCCCAGCGTCAAAATCTATGCCACGTATGCCTTGATGATGAAGGAGAATGGTTTCATCCAGCCGTGGGAGGAGCAGCACGGGTTCAACGCACGCTACGGTGACCCCTTGATGGAGAGCCTCTTGCTGCACCTCCAGCCGGTGATGGAACAGACCACGGGTTTGAGCCTCTTGCCGACATATTCTTTTTTGCGGGTTTACGAGACGGGGGCTGAGCTAACCAGACATACTGACCGGCCATCATGTGAAATCAGCGCCTCGCTCGCCATCGGCTATGACGCGCCCCATTTATGGCCTCTGTGGGTAAAAAGCAATCAGCAGTCGCGGCCTCTCGCGCTCGAAGCGGGAGACATGCTCATCTATAGAGGGCAGGACATCCCGCACTGGCGCGAAACGTTCGACGGGCGTTACTGGATACAGGCTTTTTTCCATTATGTAGACGCCGCAGGCCCTCTCGCATCGTACAAGTACGACGGGCGGACGGGGATTGGTCAGGGAGATGCTCCGGGCGCAAACGGTCAATCCCGTCCGCAGTAGTTGGCGCATCATCTGTTCAGGCGGCGCAAAAATGCAAAGCGTTTAAGACGTAGAGACTGAAGCGTGCGGCTGAGCCGTTCGCGTGAGCGCACGCAGGCTCCAAAGTTTTTCCATGATGCTGCGTAGGTCTTCCCGCGTCACCGCTACTTCGACATTATTGACCAGCGCCGTTCCCGCGTATTTATCGAGGAGACACTTGATACGGCAGGACTCGCCCTTGTTCAACTGTTCAAGCAATTGTAGAACGATGGGATGGGCTGTAATGGAAAAGGCGTGTCCATTCGCGGAGCAGACGAACTCATTATCTGCATGCAGCCAGAGTATCGGATAATGCGTATCCACACAGCACACATCTTCGTCGGCTAAAGCACTCTGCGGCAGCGGCGGCGGCACGGCTTGAAAGCCAAAACTTGACATGCGATTCAACCACGCGATTCGTAGGCTCTGCGCTAATTGTGTGTCCTGGCTTGCTTCCCGCAGGGCTGTGCTTAATTGCCCGGCGAGCAGCGGCAGTTGGTCTGCGCTCTCTTGCAACTGATTCGGATTCAAGGGATAAAGACCCGCGCCGACCGCGCCGCGCACACGCTGTTCGATGCTGCGAGACAATTTTTTGAAGAATTTTGCCGAAGCATCATTCTCCGGGGAAAAGTTGCCGACACTCAAAGTGAGCGGAAAGCCGCCGACTGATTCTGCGATGTGCCAGTAATTCGGAGGCCAGTACAACAGGTCGCCGGACTGGCCTTCGAGCACGATGGCATCATCGCGGAATGGCTCATAATCCAAACTGTACAGGACATCTTCGCGTCCGCTGAAATATTCATCAGGCCAAGCTAAAATCCGCTTGCGCCCGTCAAGGACAAAAGTGAAGTTGCCAGCGTTGTCGCGGTGAAGCCCGAAAGGCGTTTTCTCATAATTGCCGAAAACTATGACTGCGGTGGATGAGGATGCGGGAATGCCCGTGGTCTCATACAACCCGCGCAGGAACTCACGCACGCGCAGATAGATTCGGGCGTCACACGTTTGGTAGCGGTCAAAGGATACAAAAAACCGCCGCCCGTTAAGACTGCGGCTGATTCTTTCGGCATACCCGTCCAGCGAATTATCGTCCGGCTCAGGAAAGTGTTTTTCGGTTACCTCGTCATATTTTAATGAGCGCTCGGTATGAAATTTTATCGCGCCCCGATGACCGCCCGCGCGGAATTGTTCGCTGGCGGTTAAGAGTCCTTTGAACACCTCTTCGGCGGTGGTGAGTGGCCGGGCGTAGAACTGTTTAATGACGATTGGGCGCTGGCCCAGATAATGCTCGACAAAGTGCGGCCAGAAATCGGTTGGAGAAGTGAATTCAGCGCTCATCATTTCTACTCGGAAGCGCAAAGGCATAAATGGTTTCAGACCCGGCTGACGCTGCCGCAAGGTAGGTCTCAAGAATTTTTAGAGCGCGACGATCTACCTTGCGACAACTTCGGAGAAGGACGGGAGCTTACCGGCGCTGCCGCAGTCCGGCTTGGGGCTTAAGCAGCCTGTGCCTCACATTATCCAAGGGGGGGCCTTCAAATCGCTGTCGTCCTTGTCACCACCTTTTAGCCCTTCAAAAGGGTTAGGGGTGCGCCAAGGCGTAGCGCCGCCCTGGACTCGCTTCGCTTCCTCATCCGTCAATTCCTCTTCCGGCTGCTCTAAGTCCGTGATCTTAATACCGCTTTTTTCGGGTGTCTCCTCGTCTGGTTTGTTTTCTGAGTTTTCTGACATGATACGGTGCTCCTTTTTCGGTGCGGTCACTCCATAATTCAAGAGTGAAAAGATGGGCAGGTAGAAATGGATGCCCTAGAAAAGGCGACTCGCTGTCGTCCTTGTCACCGTCACCACCTTTTACACCCAAGGGAACTGTTCTTTCCAAGGCGTAGCGCCGCCCTT
>JACMLC010000459.1 GCA_014379795.1 Pyrinomonadaceae bacterium | reverse complement strand
CTCGTTCGTGCAACCGCACAGCTTGGCCTGCTCGTCCGCATCGCCGTTCAAGCGCGCGACAATCACATCCGTAATCTGCTCGACGAGGTGTTCAAGATCACCATTGTTAGAATATGGCATTTACACAAATTCCTTTTCGCCCATCAGATTTTAAGCTGTGCTATGTGAAGTTTCAATGCCCGCTCTAGTCGAACCATTACGTCTACCATCTGCGCTTGAATTTCAGGCCATTTATCTTCATCTCGATAGCCTCCTATGGTAATTAACTGCCTGATGCGACAAGCTCGCCGCCCTTCCAAGCTTTCCCACATTAGAGAACCTCCAAACGCTTTCTCTATCTCTTCTTTATGACGAGCTAGAAAATCGAAGATTTGAATATTTTCCTGTTCACTGCCTTCTCCCTTGTCAATGTATAGCTCTGCGCCTGTATCATGTCGTCGGATGAAATAGTTAAAGCCAAGCCCTTGTTTTCCTGCCCCTGTTCCAATCCAACTGTATTGCCCAGGGCTGATGTTTGAATGAAGTTTTGTTCTTGTCTTTGCGTGTTCTAATAAGCCTGACCAAAAACGTCGCCTCTCGACATATCGTCCGGCTATTTCCTGTTTGGCTTTACCAGCTTCTTTCGTCTCGTCGCTTGGACCGACTATCAAGGTGAGAAGCGGCGCGGCTGGCGACTCTCCTATTTTTATCGCTTCTATCTTTACCAGATAAAAGCTCGCAGCATAAGATTCATTGAGCCATGAGATTGCGCCAATATGTTCAGGTCTGGGATCGGAGACGATCCAAATAGCAGTTTTAGCTTGAAGGGCAACAAGATAAGTAATTACTTTGCCAAGATGGTCATGGTTACTTTTTTCAAGCTGATTTTCGATAATGGCAGTATTACCAGCATCATCTTCAACAACCAAATCCACGCTAAAATCACCAGCCGCCTGCTCACGCTCGGCAGTTGACAGCGAGAGTCCTGTCACGTCATTGAGCACATCTATGTTTTCTTGGAGCCATCGAGTGAAGTGATAGGCTTCATGTTTCCATACTTCACGCAGTGGAACGCGCTGAATTTTGCCGACAGTACTCATATCTTCAATTCCAACGATGTCAAAAGATGACTTAACTAATGTACTGCCGCTCGACTGCGACGATTTTGGCGACGCGTTTGCGGTGGCGGTCTTCGCTGATTTCGGTGGCGAGCCATGCTCGAACAATCTCGCGCATCTCTGCGCCGGAGATGGTCTTGCTGCCGAGCGTCAGGACGTTGGCGTCGTTGTGCTCGCGTGAGTTTTGTGCGACGGCGACGGTGTAGCAGGCTGCGGCGCGGACGCCGGGGACTTTGTTGGCGGTGATGGCAGAGCCTACGCCCGCTCCGTCTATGATGATGCCGACATCCGCTTGACGGTCTGCGACCGCTCGTGCGACGGCGTGCGCAAAGTCAGGGTAATCAACAGCATCTTCGGAGTGTGTGCCGAAATCCCGCACGGCGTGCCCCAATTCTTCGAGAAATTTTTTGAGGTCTTCTTTCATTTTGTAGCCGCCGTGGTCTGCGCCGACGGCGACGAGCTTGCTGGCGCGCGAGCCGCGACGCGAGATGCGGCGCACCAGCTCGATTTTTCTTTCGCGCACGATGTCTGCGGCGAGCGGGGTCAGGCGCGCTCCTTCAGCGATGCGCAGGCGTGCGCCTTCTTCGAGGCCGTGCACGTCCGTTTCGGTAATCACCATCTTGGAAGATTCGTCGCGCGCGATGGGCTGTTCGCTGCCTGCGGCGGAAGCTGTTTCGGGCAGGGTGTTGATAAAGCGGCTCTGAGTCGTAGAAGCAGCAGAGGGCGCACGGCTTTCCTCTGTCGCGCGGGTGTTTGATGAAGAGGATGCTGTCTTCGCTTCTTCGGCTGGGAGTGCGTTGTCCAAGACCTGTCTGACGAGGGCGCGCACACGGTCGCGTGTTTGTTGGTCTTCTTCGCTCATAAGCTCTGTGTGACAGCCGACTTTTTATTTGACGAAAGACGGCTCTCTGGCTCCGAAACATTGACCTCTGGATAAAGAGCTTTATAGTATGTCGCACGAGGCGGCAGCGGCGCAAACTCTGCGGTCGCTTTGTCAGTCAACACAAAGTTTTCATCTGGCACTTATTCAAAACGGAGGCTATCCTTGTCCACTTCTTCCGCACACATGACCACATCCGAATTCAACAACGAAAATCTCGCGCCGCTCTTTTCTTCGGAAAAGATTCAGGCGCGCATCGGCGAGATGGGCGCAGAGATCGCGCGCGATTACAAAGACAAAAATCCTTTGTTGATTGTCGTGCTCAAGGGCGCGTGCATCTTTGCCAGCGACCTCTTGCGCGCGATAGACCTCAAGCTGGGCATCGAGTTCATGGCGATTTCCAGTTACGGAGCGAGCACGCGCACATCCGGCGAGGTACGCATCGTCAAGGATTTGGACGTGCCGATTGAAGGGCGCGACATACTGGTCGTCGAAGACATCGTGGACACCGGCCTGACGCTCTCGTACCTGATGGAGAATCTGCGCTCGCGCGGCGCATCGAGCGTCAAGCTCGCGGCTCTGCTTGATAAACATGAGCGACGCCAGCGCGAAGTGGCGATTGATTATCTGGGCTTCGGCATCCCGGATGAATTCGTCGTCGGCTACGGGCTGGACTTCGCGGAGCGTTATCGCAACCTGCCCTACATCGCCATCCTGAAAAATCCGGAAGTGCAGTGACAAGTGACAAGTGACGAGAGAAAGAAAATCTTTTCTTTTGCTTGTCACCTGTCACTCGTCACTTGTCACTGCTTTTAAATTACGCGAACAACGATGAGCGTCATATCGTCGTGCTGCTTGGCTCCATTGGCAAATTCGTCCGCGTCTTTGACAAGGCTGGCGAGGATGTCTGCGGCGGTCATGCCGTAATATGATTTGGCGGCTTGCATCATCTCGTCTTCGCCCCATTCTTCTTCTGCCGGATTCATCGCTTCGCTGATGCCGTCTGTAAAGCCTACGAACAGGTCGCCGGGCTGAAGCGTGACGCTCGCCTGCGTGTAAGGAAAATTTGGCAGGAGGCCGACGACGCAGCCGCCTTCTTCCAAACGCAGGGTTTCCCACTCGCCTTGCTTCTGCCGGAAAATCATAGGGGGATTGTGCCCCGCGTTGACGTAAGAGAGCGCGCGCGACTTTGGCTCGTACTGCGCATAAAAGAAGGTCGCATAACGATTCGACGCCGAAGCGTCATAGACTAAGCGATTGACGTTGCCCATTAGCTCCGATAGATCACTCGTCTCTTGAATCGCCTGCCCGCGCAAAGACGCTTGCAGACTCGCCATCAACAACGCGGCGGAAATCCCTTTGCCCGACACGTCGCCGATAGCGATGCCGAAAATCCCATTCGGCAACAAAAGAAAATCATAATAGTCTCCGCCGACCCCTAGAGCCGGGCGACACGCGCCGCAATAATCCAAGCCCATGACGGACGGGTGGTCTTGCGGAAACAGTCGCTCCTGCACTTCGCGTGCGATCTCGACTTCACGATTCAGACGCTCGCGCTGAGCGACTTCGGAAGCGATGCGCGCGGTCAGTTGGCTATTCTCTAAAGCAAGGCCGGTTTGCGTCGCGACCGATTGCAGCAGGCGGAGGTCTGTGTTTGAGTAAGGCTCTTCGGATTGTTTTGGCCCAAGGCTGATAAAACCGGGCAGCTTCTCTTTGACATTGAGCGGCAACAGAAGCTGCGTGTCCAGCTTTGCCAGCAACGCGCGCTCGCCGTCCATCTCCGGCGTGTGGTGAATCCACGAATCAGGATCGTCCGTGTAAACCATCAGCGGCTCATGCTCTTTGCGCAGGCGTGTGACGGTTGCTGCCTGTTCGGGAAACTCTACGGCTTGCTCTCCCGCTGCGAAACCGAGCGCGTGCGCGGTGCGATACGCCCCCTTTTCTTTGAGCAGCAGCGCGACGCGCGGCACATGCAGCGATTCCGAGATGCGTTGCGCGACCGTTTCCAGCAGCGGCTTGGTTTCAATCATCGTCCGCACATTGTCGCTCAGCTCGCTCAGGATTTGCTCCGAGTTATAAGCCTCGCGAAAAAATCTGCGGTCAACCCAGACGCGCAGGCGTTCCGCCACTTGCCTGATTAAGAAAATGAACATCACGCTCAGGCTGATGACGATCACCTTCTGCGGCCTGTTCGTGCGCGGGCTGTCGGCCAGCAAGATCGAAGCGATGATAAGCGAAGCGATGAGGATGACACGTAAAGCGCGCACGCCGCCCTTCGCTAAGGCGTACTGCACGCCCTGCCGGACAACGACTCTCAAATCCATCGCGCGATGCACGACGATGACGTAAGCGAAGGTTAGTGGAAACAAGAGAAAGAGCAGCAGGGCTGGAAGCGAAATCCAGACCGGCAGGGCTTGCTGCGGCGGCACACCGCGAATCATGCTGTAAAGAAAAACGATAAACGACGGCCCCAAGCTAATCTGTGAGCCCCATAAAAGAAGTTTCAAGCGGCGGCGCGCATCCGGCGTCGAAGCCGTTCCCATCTTCCAGCCTATCGCCGCAAAGAAAATCCCTATAGACGACATCACCAGTATGCCTTTGACCGTATTAAACGGTCGCATCAGATGATAGAGCGGCGCGACGGCGTTGAAATTTATCAGGCTGCCGACAGAGACAATCGCGTCCTTCACGATGAAGATCAGATGCGGCACGATGAGCAACCACTTGAGCCACGGCAGACGCCTGTCCAGATTCAATTTTTCGGGAAAGTAAATGCCGAAGAGCAGCATCCAGAGTCCCCATGTAGAGGCAAAGAAGGTCTGATACCCGATCATCAGATCGCGCATCACGCCTTTCCATTCGAGCGCATCTGAGCCGAGCATGACCTGCCCGAAGCTCAGCATCAGCCCGAGCAGCAGCCACGCGAGCGGGTCTCGCGGGCGCAGGAACACGACAAAGAATCCGAGCAGCAGGCAAAAAATTGGCGTGGTTATACTGAGGACGATAACAAATAACCAGTCCCAGACTGTCGGCGGAGCATTCGCCGCCGCCGTGCGTACAGCTATCCTCTTATCTTCGTCTGGCAACCCTTCGCTCGCCTGATGCTGTACGCGGACGGTCAAAGTATCACCGGCTCGCGCGTCGTAAATCTTATCGAAAAGCAGGTCGCGCCCGGCATAACTCTCGCCGTCAACCGCCAGCAAGCGGTCGCCTTTGTGTATGCCCGCCGCTTCGGCTTCGGGATTGACAAACGTAATGGTCGCGCCCGTGTATTCCGTGCCGAGCGGCGGGCGCGCGCGGTCGTTGATGTTCAGCAGATAACGAAGGCGTCCCTGCGTGAACCGCGCCTGATACACGGCGGCGATGATGAACAAAAGTAGAAGCGGAATGTAATAGAGGTAACGTTTTTTCATTTGGGGGAGACTCAAGAACAGTGACAAGTGACGGGTGACAAGTGATGAGCCAGAACTTTTAAATTTTCATCTCATGACCGGCAGTAAGTGGAACGTTAAGATGTGAAGAACATTCATCAGGTTGAAGCGAAAACCGCAACCGGAACAGAACGTTCAACCGCAAAATTCGAGCGATGCGATTTAATGCGCTCAAGCTCATGCAAAGTTTCTGCGGTAAGATAACTTACGCCGCATTGAGGGCAGGAGATGATCGGAACATTCTCGATTACCAGCAAGCTGGCTCCCTTGCCATAGCTTCTGGTCACATGACGGATGCGTGCGCCGCTTTTACCGCAAACATCGCACACCAACACGTCGCTTTGCTCTTCCTTACTCAACATATATTGTGATGATAATCAAACTACCTGTCGAACTCAACTTTGACACAACTACAACGTCGCCATTCTCAACGGCTTTCCCCCTGATCAGATATTTCCATTCGCCTGTCTCGGCATCTTTCTGCCGTTCGATGATCTGACCCGTTAAAATCGCATGCTCAACATCAAAGATAGATAAATCATCATTATCCATTTCTTCTTCAGCATGTATCGTCATCACATACTGAAGCGTGCGGACTTTCTCGCGCATTTGGTTGAGGATGCGTTCAAACATAATTGAGCATAAGCTCTACAGTCCGGCAACATTCTGCTATCGCTTCATGCAATCTCAGGCAAAAAACTCTCTCCTGCTGTCAAACTCAAACCGAAATTATCAGCGATGGTTTGGCCGATGTCTGAGAGCGAGTGGCGGTCGCCCAAGTTAACGCCTGCGCGTGCGCGCTTGCCGTAGACGATGAGCGGAGCGTATTCGCGCGTGTGGTCTGAGCCGGGTCGGGTCGGGTCGTTGCCGTGGTCTGCGGTGAGTATAAAAATGTCTCCATCGCTCATCGCAGCTTCGATCTCAGGCAGGCGCGTATCGAAATGCTCAAGCGCGCGCGCGTAGCCTTCCGTGTCGCGGCGATGGCCGTAGAGCATGTCGAAGTCAACCAGATTCGAGAAGATGAGGCCGCGCGTGTCGGCTCTTAAAGCATTGACTGTTTGATCTATGGATTGGTCGT
>JACMLC010000458.1 GCA_014379795.1 Pyrinomonadaceae bacterium | reverse complement strand
GCGCATTGTTCTTGTGATGACCGAGCGCGAGATGTTCCCGCCCGCGCTCGTCTCGTCTGCGGCTGATGTGATGGTCACGGTCTGGAATGAAGAGAGCATCAGCGATTCGCTTCAGCTCGCAGCCGAACTGCGAGCTGAAGGCATCAGGGTTGACCTGTATCCCGAAGTGGACAAGCTTGGCAAGCAGTTCAAGTATGCCTCGTCGCGCGGCATCGCCTTCGTTGCTGTCGTCGGAGCGGAAGAAAAGGCGCGCGGCGAGGTTGCGCTCAAAGACATGCGAACGGGCCAGCAGCAGACGCTCAAGCGTGAGCGCGTAGCGGCGACCGTGCGCGAAAGGTTAAATGAGAGTTAAGCGGTGGAGAAGACGCTCCGAATTTTGAATAGGATGGTTAAGGATGGCGTGATTGAGCAGTATGCTATCGGCGGAGCGGTCGCAGCCATTTTTTACATCGAGCCGGTTAATACGAATGATCTGGACATCTTTTTCCATGTGGAAAATCCGGATAGCGACTTGGCGATTCTGGCTCCGCTTTATGATTACCTTTCCGCTTTAGGATATAAAGCTCAGGCCGAAGCGATTGACATTGAAGGCTGGCCTGTACAATTTCTTCCTATTTTCAATCCGTTGTTGGAAGAAGCTGTAAAAGAAGCGAGAGAGATTAAATTCAAGCGCACGAAAACTCGCGTCCTGCAAGCCGAGCACTTAACTGCCATCATGCTGCAAACGGGGAGGCTTAAGGACTACGCTCGCATCATGCAGTTTGCAGAGCATCAGGCAATAGACCACGCGCGGCTGACAGATATTCTGACGCGGCACAGCCTCTTGGAAAAATGGAAAACTTTTGAGCAGAATTACCTGCTATGAAAAAATATCCGGACATCTCTCCTTTATTCAAGGGTAAGACTGAGCGGCGTCGGCGTCTGGCGCAGCTCTCATTTGAAGAGAAGATCGCCATTGTCAACAGGTGGCGTAATCTAACCCGGACAATCAAGAATTCAGGGCAGACGGAAACTCGCACAGTATCGAACAGGTCAAAGTAAAAGCATGTCTGAATCCCTGACAAAGCATTATCTCGAAGACGCGCTCTCGAACTTTCGGGATTATAAGAAGCTCGCCGAAAAGGCTTTCGCGCAGGTCGGCGATGAGGAATTTTTCGGCGCGCTTGATGAAGAGTCCAATAGCATCGCTGTCATCATCAAGCACATGTCCGGCAACATGTTGTCGCGGTGGACGCTCTTTTTGACGACGGATGGCGAGAAGCCCACGCGCCAGCGCGACATGGAGTTTGTCATCACGCCTGAGACGCGCAGAGATGATGTCATGCGAGAATGGGAGCGCGGCTGGCAATGCCTGTTCGCGTCGCTTGAGCCTTTGCAGCCGGAAGATTTCGATAAAAAGATTTTGATTCGCGGCGAAGAGCATTCTGTGATTGAGGCTATTAACCGTCAGCTCACACACTATGCTTATCATATCGGGCAGATAGTTTTCTTAGCGAAGCACTTTAAATCAACGGAGTGGAAGTCCTTGAGCATTCCGCGCAATCGTTCCACAGAGTTCACAGATTTTTTAAAAGAGAAGACGCAAGGCGAAGGCAGGCAGAATCGTTTTGACTCGACGCAGGATTTTATTCGTGAAACAGAAAGCAGTAATTAGTAATCATGTTGGATAATTTAGGAAATCTTGAACGGACACATTCATGCGGCGCGCTGCGCACAGAAGATGTCGGCCAGACTGTCACCTTGATGGGCTGGGTCGCCAAGCGCAGGGATTTTGGCCCACTCACTTTTATAGATTTGCGTGACCGTGACGGTATCACGCAGGTGGTCTTTAACGAAGAGACCGCGCCCTTTGCGCACACGAAAGCCAAAGAAGTGCGCGGCGAGTATGTTATCGCCGTGACGGGCGAAGTCGTCTTGCGCGAAGAAGGCCGCCGCAATCCGAAGCTCGCGACAGGCGAGGTGGAAGTAAGCGCGCGTGAGATTCTGATTTTGAATGAGGCGCGGACGACGCCTTTTCAGCTCGAAGTCACTTCGTCGGATGGATTGGCGAGCGAAGACCTGCGTTTAAAATATCGTTATCTAGACCTCAGGCGTCCGCAGCTACAGGCGAATTTGCGCCTTCGTCACAGGGTCGTCGCGGAGATTCGCCGTTACATGGATGAGCAGCAGTTTACGGAGATCGAGACGCCGATTCTGATTAAGTCTACGCCGGAAGGGGCGCGTGATTATATTGTGCCCTCGCGGATTCAGCCCGGAAAGTTTTTCGCGCTGCCGCAAT
>JACMLC010000457.1 GCA_014379795.1 Pyrinomonadaceae bacterium | reverse complement strand
TCCAAGAAATCCGGCGGTCGTACAGTGTAATGGCTGTGGGCGTCCCCTTTGCCCTGCGTGCGATCATCGGATACGCGGATTTCCGTTCTGTCAGGATTGCATCGTAACGGGCGTCGAGATGCTCAGGCAGCAATCGCAAACATCTGCGGGGCCGATTATTGGTCGTAAAAGCTCTCCGCCGATTGCCACGCTGTTGTCGCTTATCTGTCCGGGTCTCGGCGCGGCCTATAACGGTCAGACTTCAAAGGCGATTGTGCAGTTTGCCATCTTCGCGAGTTTTTTCCAGATGGCGATTTTGACGGACGGCATCTCGCTTTTTATTTTAGGTTTTGTGGGAACATGGCTTTTCGCAGCGGTTGATGCCTGTCGCACGGCGCAGCTCATGCGTGCGGGACTCGCGCCGGATGCTGCGGAGGACGTGGTGGCAAGGAGGCTTTACGGCAACCCTTTAGCATGGAGCCTGACGCTGTTGGCGCTGGGCACTGTTTTTCTGCTCCACACGATGCTGGGGATACGTCTTCCGGTGCGAGAGTTTCTGCCCGTGCTGCTGGTCGCGCTCGGCGTTTACATGCTGGTTGACTGGATACGCCGCCGCACAAAGCAAGAGCGCAACACGCCTGCTTTCGACACGCATCGCCCGCCGCCCTCTGTGGTCAGCGCGCCGCTCGATGGCCCACGATTTCGCACTGGCGAGCTTGTGACGCACGTTTCAGCGCGCGAAGCCAAGCCCTTGCCGTTTGAACCGAGACCGTAAAGCAAGGTAAAAGTAAAAAGGTAAAAGGTAAAAGTTCGGCATTAAACCGCTTCTCAGATTTTTATCTCATCACTTTTGCCTTTTACCTTTTTACTTTTACCTTTATTATGAGGTCGGACGTTTAGAGCATTTGGCAGTATAAAGGAATCATCATCATGTCAGTTTTTCTGAAAATGGCAGGCCGGTGGGGCGGCATCCTCACCATCATCGCCCTCATCATCACTTTATTAACCACGCTCATCAAGTTCGTCACCTTCATGATGACGGCGCTCAAGATCATCATCGTGCTGATGTTCGTCGGTCTGATGATAGTCATCATTCTTTCGATCCTGCGTGGCCGCAGAAGCCGCCGCCGCGAAGCCGAAGACTTTTAAAGAAGGCAAAAGGTAAAAGGTAAAAGGTAAAAGTGAAGAAGAAGCAGCAATTGCTTTGTCTTCACTTTTACCTTTTGCCTTTTACCTTTTTACTTTTGCCTTGTCTCCCGCCGGTTGCAATCACGGGCTTCGTGTGATAGTTTGCGCACCCTTTAGCAGCATAGATGAATGCCGTGCTTCCTGATTTGAGGGGGGATGCACGCGCCAGCGTCCGGCTGCAATCTTCAAGCAGGTCACAAAGAAATACCTCTTAGAATTTTTGGTTCTGCACCAGTCGCTTTCGTCCGGCAGACTGTGCCTTTCGCGTCACCACGGCGCTGAAGTTTTACGCGCTCATATAGACGCTCAAAGGAGTACCTGTAATGGTTAGAGACGATAGATTTTACGCTTTTATAGTTGCACATACCTCGCGTTCCCGCTCTCGCATTCGCCGCATCGCAATTCACAAACGCTGGCTCAAACTTTCTGCCGTCTGTGCGCTGTTTGCGCTCGGGGCTGCGCTCTACGGCTTTTACGGGCTGGCACAGCAGGCCAGACATTTAAGCATCGAGAGTGAAAATGCGCGCCTGCGTGAAGAGAATCAGAGGCAGCGCCAGCAGCTTGAGAACTTGAATAATCGCGTCGAGGCGGTCGAGGACGCTTCGCGCAAGCTGGTCGAGATTTCGGGCGCGACGGGCGAAGGCCAGACCGCGATTATCGGCGGCACGGGCGGGCCTGCGCTGCCCTTTGACGAAGCTGCGCTCAGTGTTCTCGAATCCAAGACCAGACAGGTGGAACAGGAGTTAGAGGTTTATAAAACCATTTTGGAAGAACGCTCCGTGATCCCTTCGCTCTGGCCTGTCAGGGGAAATCTCGAAAGCGGTTTTGGCGGGCGGCGCAATCCGTTCGGCGGCGCTTCTTTCGAGTATCATGAAGGACAGGATATTGATGCACCGTATGGCGAGCCGGTCGCGGCTGCGGCCAGCGGCACGGTCATCCACGCCGGATGGCAGAACGGCTACGGGCAGGTCGTGTACATAGATCACGGCAGCGGTTTGACGACGCGCTACGGGCATCTCTCGCAGATTGAGGTGGCGGTCGGGCAGAGTTTAGCGCGCGGAGAAAAGCTCGGCCTCGTCGGCTCCACCGGACGCTCGACAGGGCCGCATCTGCATTACGAAGTCCGCATCAACAATGAGCCTGTCAACCCCAGAAGATATTTACCCGGCGCAAACTAAAAACCCTTCAAGGGAAAATGGTAAAAAAGGGAAACCGAGGAAAGAGGGAGATAAAACCTTTTTCCTCGGTTTCCCCTTTTTCTCGTTTGCCTTTATCATTCCAGCTACTCGTCGTCCTTAAATTCAAACAGAGAAGGAAGATTTCATACGCATGAAGCCGTCCACACACACGCGCGTTAAAGCAGCCGTCGCCCTTGTCCTGTTAATGCTTCTCGCGTTCTTGCCTGCCGTGCGCGTTCGTGCAGAAGAAGGAATGTTTCTGCCGGATATGATTGACTCGCTCCCACTCGACAAGCTCAAGAAGCGCGGGTTGAAGATTACGCCGAGAGACCTGTACGACCCGAACGGCGTGAGCATCAAGGATGCCATCGTCATCGTCGGCGGCGGGACGGGCGAATTCGTCTCGCCCGAAGGCTTGCTGCTGACGAATCATCACGTCGCTTTCGAGGCGCTCGTCGCTGCTTCCACTCCTGAAAAGAATTACGGCGAGACGGGATACGCTGCGATGTCGCGAGCAGAGGAATTGCCCGCCGAAGGTTACACGGTCTCCATCACGCAGGAGCTGAAGAACGTGACGGGCGAGGTATTGGCAGGAGTCAACGCTGACATGTCGCAGGCCGCGCGCAACCGCGCGATTCAAACCAAGATTCGTGAGCTGGAAGCAGTCGGAAACAATCCTGCGGAAGGCTTGCGCGTGCGCGTGCAGGCGCTCAATGACGGCATGTGGTATTACAAGTTTACTTATCTGGTCTTGCGCGATGTGAGGGTCGTGTATGCTCCGCCTGAGAGCATAGGCTTTTACGGCGGCGATGACGATAACTTTGAGTGGCCCAGACACTGCGGCGATTTTACCTTCATGCGCGCCTATGTCGGGGCGGACGGCAAGCCCGCCGACTACTCGAAGAATAACGTGCCGTACAAGCCGAAAAAGTTTCTGCCGATTTCGCTGGATGGTATCAAAGAAGGCGATGTCACATTGATGATGGGCTATCCGGGCACGACGCGTCGCTACCGCGAGAGCTATTCGGTCGCTTTCAACCGGGACAGCTTGCTGCCGTTTCAGGTTGACTTCTACACCAATCAAATACGAATCCTTGAAGACATGTCCAAGCGCGACCGCGAGCTTGCCGTCAGTTTGCAAAGCAGGCTCGCAGACCTCAATAACACGATGAAGAACTTTGCGGGTTCCGTGCTGGCCTTGCGCCGCGAGAATGTTTTGGAAAAGAAGCGCGCCGCCGAAGCGGAGTTTACGCGCTGGGTGAACGCCGGAGATGCCGCGCGCAAGGCCAAATACGGCTCGGTCTTGCCGTCGCTGGAAGAAGCTTACAAAGGCTATGACCGGATGGCGATACGCGATCTGCTGGCCAATCAAATTTTCGGAGCCAGCGACTTGCTCGGCATCGCTTTCTTCGCGCAGCAAATCGCCGCAGATAAAGAGAAACCTGAGAATGAACGTAACGCTGCTTTGGGCGGTGCGAACATTGCGCGCGCGCGCACGCTCATTTCTTCGACTTTGGCGAGACGGAATCCGACGGTCGAGCGCGAGTTGCTCACTTACATGCTCAGAGCGGCGGACGAGCTTCCCGCCGACCAGAAAATCCCGGTCATTGAAAAAAGGTTCGGCGCATTGAAGGGCGAAGCGCGCCGTCGCGCCGAAGAAGATTTCGCACGCGCCGTCGTGGATAGCAAAGAGTTCGGCACGGCGGAAGCCCTCTCAGGTCTCTTTGATCGTTCTCTGTCGCAACTGCGCGAAGTGCGCGACCCGCTCATAGAATTTGCGAGCGAGCTTGGCCTTGAGTC
>JACMLC010000456.1 GCA_014379795.1 Pyrinomonadaceae bacterium | reverse complement strand
CGGACAGATTACCCGAATGATATGTTCGCAGCCGCGCCTGAGCTTCCGCCTTGCGGAAGTAACACAAAATCCGCACGCACATGGGTAGACATTTATGATTCGAGCGGCAAAAGACTCTACGGATTTTGCGCGCTGGCAAATCGAGACGGGCTGGACAAACTCTGGTTCGCGCTGGAAAAAGATGTCATCCCCCCGAGCTGGGTCTACATTGAGATGAATGACCGTAAAACCAACACCAAATACAAATCCAATCTGGCTGAAACGACGGAATAGCAGAGCAGGCAAGACGTAAGAGGCAGAAGAAAAAGCGGTAGAAAGAAAAATCGGGACGGACGCGGATTAAGAGATGGCTAGATTTTGATCCGCGTCCGTTTTTGATGATGGCAAAGCTTAACCGTCCTTCGAAACTGTTGTGCTCTGCTTCTCAGTTTGAGGAGCATTCGACAGATGCGAGGCGACGACCTGCCAACGCCCCTGACGCTTGATGTAAGTATCTGTGTAACGCGACTGCTCTTTCACCGTTTTCCCGTCACGTAAATACTCTGTCACTACACGCCCAATGAGAATCACCGTATTGCCATACACACGCGCTTGAACGTCTTCCGTATGAAACTTGAGAGACGGGCTGGCAGGATTGCGCGGAGCTTTGATCGAGTCTACAACTTGCTGCTTGGTTTGCCTTGAGCCGTCCGGGAAAGTGATGACAAAATCATCAGCCACGATGGCATTCATCGCCTTCGCGTCGCGCTGTTCGTAAGCATCGAGCCACGCGCGCTCTAACTTCCGCACTGCCTGCTCAGCCTTACTGCCTTGCAAGGCTTGCGCATCCCCCGCCTGCAAGAAAGAAAATAACAGCGCCACAGTTGCCAGCATGAAGACGCTAAGGTATCTCACGTTTGACCTCCATTTTTTTGCGACACTATAGCAGCCCAAGTGGGCTTATTTTTGCGTATCAGAGTCGCCGGGCTTCTGGCTGCCCATCCCTTTCTCATCGCTCGGCTTCTCGCTGCCCAACCCTTCCTTGCCGGATTTTCCAGCGCCCATGTTCCCGCCGCTGCTACCGTAGCCGCTCGCCTGATCATCATTCTGGTTGCTGCTCCCGGAATCTTCCTGTCTCTTTTTATCTTGTGCCTTGTCTTTCTGATCTGCCATTGCGCTTATCTCCTTTTACTTTGCCTATCGTAAGTTATCTTATGCCAATCAAGAGTGGAATTTCTTTGCGTTCTTTGCGTCTTAAATCTTCGCGGTCTTTGCGTTGAGAAAGCATTTAAACGCAAAGACCGCAAAGAAGAACCGCGCCAAGACCGCAAAGGGAAAAGCAAATTTATTTCCACCCTTGAATCGCATATCTTATGCCCACTGAAGTATGAGCCTGCCTCTGGCCGCTATATTTTCATCCGGCAAATTAAGCAGGGACTTGGTCTTTCATCTCGCGGCTCCAATGCCTGTGCTGGGCGATGGCTTTGATAAATTCCGCCGCGACTTTACCGGCCTGCGCGTCTTGGCCTGTGACGACGCCCTCGTCTGCGCTGAGCTGTTTTCCGCTGGGCTTTGACTTAGTGATTTTATCAGCGCCGATAGATGATGCGCGTAATAAATCAACGCCCGCGCCGGTTGCGGCTATCGCCTTGCAGTGTTTGTAAGCTTCATTCACGAAGTGTATGGCATCGGCTTCCCGCTTGAGAGCCTCGACGCTCTTTTCTCCTCCCGGAATATAAACGGCGTCGAACAAGACTGAGGCAGCGGTGAGAAAGCTAAAATCAATTTTGGCTTCAACGCCGTTTGCTCCCTTCAAAAATCCAAGCCTCGGAGCGACGATCTTGACCTGCGCTCCGGCGCCCTCCAAAGCCTTCTTGATAGCGGCGAGGGCGGCTGCGTCGAACCCGTCTGCGGCGAGCACGGCTATTTTGCGAGTCTTGATAGAATCCTTCGCTGTGTTCTCCATGCTCAGGGCGGGCGAGCTTCCGACATCTTTAGTGACGCGCTTCGGCTGAAACTGTTTAGGATTACCATCCGCCGGGACGCTCATGTTCAAAGGCCCGTCAATCTTCGTGGGAACTTTGATTCCTAGACCTTCCGCGACGCGGCTCGCTAAGGTCTTATCAACCTGCGACAGCACGAAGACCATGCGCTCTCTAATCGCTTGCGTTTCCACTTTGCCCAATTCAAAGCGCAAGGCGTTCACGATGTGATCTTGCTCCGGCTTGGACTGGCTGTTGTAAAAGAGCGTCGCTTGACTGAAATGGTCGAAGAAACTCTCGCTGCGTGCGCGCACTTTCTGTGCGTCAATCTTTTCGGCATAGCTCGTGAAGCCGCCCATGTCTGCGCCCGCCTGAAACGGGCAACCGCCGCCGAGCGTGTTCGGCTCATACGCGACGCGTCCCCGGTTAATCTCCTGGCGCATGTGCCCGTCGCGCTGGTGATTGTGAAGCGGTGAGATGGGACGGTTGATCGGAATCTCGTGAAAGTTCGGGCCGCCGAGGCGTATCAGTTGCGTGTCCGTGTACGAGAAAAGTCGGCCTTGCAGCAGCGGGTCGTTAGTGAAATCAATTCCGGGCACGACGTGGCCTGTGTGAAACGCGACCTGCTCTGTCTCCGCGAAAAAGTTGTCGGGGTTGCGGTTGAGCGTTAGCTTTCCGATAAGTTGGACGGGCACGATTTCTTCGGGAATAATTTTCGTCGGGTCGAGCAGGTCGAAATCAAACTTGTGCTCGTCTTTCTCTTCGACGATTTGCACACCGAATTCCCATTCTGGAAAGTCGCCGTTCTCGATTGCTTCCCACAAGTCGCGCCTGTGAAAGTCCGGGTCTGTGCCGGAAATCTTCTGCGCCTCGTCCCAGACGACCGAGTGGACGCCGAGCACTGGCTTCCAGTGAAATTTCACAAACCGCGATTTGCCTTTGTCGTTGACAAAGCGAAAGGTGTGTACGCCAAAGCCTTCCATCATGCGATAGCTGCGCGGAATCGCGCGATCCGACATCACCCACATAATCATGTGCGTTGATTCCGGCATCAGCGAAATGAAATCCCAGAAAGTGTCGTGCGCGGAGGCAGCCTGCGGAATTTCGTTGTGCGGCTCAGGCTTGTCGGCATGGATGAGGTCTGGAAATTTTATCGCGTCCTGTATAAAGAAGACGGG
>JACMLC010000455.1 GCA_014379795.1 Pyrinomonadaceae bacterium | reverse complement strand
GCCACCTCCATCGCCAGCGAGCGTGTCAGGCCGACGACGCCGTGCTTGGATGCCGTGTAGGCCGTGATGTACGCCGCGCCCGTCTTGCCCGCGATGGATGCGATATTGATGACGCGTCCCCAACCGCTTTCAATCATCGAGGGCAGCGCGGCGCGCGTGCAATAAAATGTCCCGTTCAAATTAATATTGATGTGGCGTTCCCATAACTCGTCGCTGGTTCTGTGAATGGGCGCGCTCTCCGCGATGCCTGCGTTGTTGACCAAGATGTCTATGCGCCCGAAACGCTCTCGGACGGTGGCGACGGCATGCTCGACGCTCTCCGTCAAAGAGACATCGCATTCCGCGTGCATGGCCTCGACTCCGCACTCGCTTTCGATCTCAGCCGCGACCTGCGCCACCTGCTCCGCCGTCCGAGCCAAAACAGCGATACGCGCGCCCTCACGCGCAAACGCCAGAGCAATAGCGCGACCGATGCCGCGCCCGCCGCCCGTAATCAATGCTACTTTATCTTTGAGTCTCAAGTCCCAAGTCCCAAGTCCCAAGTCCCAAGCCGAAAGACCGTTTGACGTGGGTCTTGGGACTTGGGGCTTGAGACCGAATTTAAGCTTGCTTAACTTTACGCGGCTCGCGTTTTTCGACAAATGCTTTGACGCGCTCGCGTGCTTCTTCGGATTGAAAACAGGCTAACTGAGCTTCGGTCTCGTATTGCAGCATCCGCTCCAGACTTGATTCTTCGCTCATATAGACGGCATGTTTGGCCGCCGCGATTGATTTGTACGGCGCATCGCGCAGGCGCATCGCAAGTTTTCGAGTCTCCGCTTGAAGCGACGCATCCGGCACTACAGCGTTGACAAGGCACAGTTGCAAAGCTCTCTCAGCATTGATGGCATCGCCTAGAAAAAACATTTCGCAGGCGAGGTTGGTCGGCACGACGCGCGGCAAAAAATATGTTCCGCCCCAATCAGGATGCAATCCGACCTTGACGAAAGACTGGCTGAACGAAGCGGATTCGGCGGCGTAGCGCAGGTCACAGGCCAGAGCCAGATTAAAGCCCGCGCCATAAGCCGCGCCGTTGACGGAAGCGATGACAGGCTTCTGCATCTGCCTGATGGTCGTCAGCACGCGGCGACCCGCGCCGAGCAAGCGCGTGAACTCATCCACGTCCTGCCGCTCCATCAACTCTGCCATGTACGCGACATCCGCGCCCGCGCAAAAACCGCGCCCCGCGCCCGTGATGATAATCACACGCACGTTGCGGTCAGTCGCGGCATGCTCCAGAGCCTCCGCCAGATCGCGCCGCATGTGCCCTGCAAAAGCATTCAGCTTCTCAGGCCGATCCAGCGTGATGGTCGCGATGCCTGCTTCGGTTTCAATTTTGATATTATCGAACATCATTTCCCTTTGAATTGTGGCTTGCGTTTCTCTGCGTAAGCGTTGAGTCCTTCCCTGGCGTCTTCCGATTGGAAAAGCTGTTGTTGCAGCTCTCGCTCAAGCGCGAGCGCGGACTCGAAGGGAATCTCCGCGCCGGTCTGGACGCTGCGCTTGATGCGCCCGACGGCGCGCGCAGCCTTGTTCGGGAGCGTAAACTTTTGAGCGTAAGCCAAGACCTGTTCCATAAAGGCTGCGCCCGTTCCGGCTTCGTAGATGTGATTGAGCAAGCCCAATTCTAAACCCTTCTCAAAGTCGAACAGCTCGCCCGTCGCCATCAATTCAATCGCGCGCGATTTGCCGACGATGCGCACCAGGCGCTGCGTGCCGCCCGTCCCCGGCAGGACGCCCAGAGAGACTTCGGGCAACCCCATCTTTCCCGCCTTGCTTCGAGCGATACGAATATCTGCGGCCATTGCGACCTCTAAACCGCCGCCGACCGTATGACCGTTGAGCGCGGCGATAACCAGCTTTGGCGTCTGCTCAAGCCGCGACAAAGTCTCATTCGCATGCAGACAAAAATAATATTTGTATTCCGGCGTCACGCTCGAAAGCATTTGTATGTTTGCGCCCGCGCAGAAAAACTTTTCACCCTGCCCAGTGATGACGATAACCTGCACGCCCTCTTCCATCCGCGCCGCCAAGATAGCGCGGTCAAGCTCCTGCATCATCTCGTAAGAGTAAGTGTTGGCCGGAGGATCGTTAAGCGTCAAAACAGCAATGCCATCCTGCGTGCGATACCGTACGAGCTTGCCAGTCACTTCTGTTGTTTCGTGAACTTTTGCTTCCGCTTCTGCCATCGTTGCTCCCTTGTTTTTACTTTATGTTTACGGCTCGCGCCAGACGCTGAGGCGTTCAGGATGTGCCACCTTGGGCGCGAAGTGAAGTGTATCATTGTCTGCCCCGGCGAGCAGGCCGGAGAGAAACAGGCGCGCGATGTTGTCTACGAGGTCTGTGACGGAGAGCTTGCCGCGCGGGTCGTACCAGTTGTAAAT
>JACMLC010000454.1 GCA_014379795.1 Pyrinomonadaceae bacterium | reverse complement strand
TCTCTTTGATTTCCTCGACCACGCACAGGCGTCCATGCACCAGCCGCTTGCCCGTCAGGGGCTTGCCCGTCTCTTCGTGGAGCAAAGGATTGAGCGTCATCCAATCGCCTTCGCGCAAGCGCAAAGTGTCCGTGTTGCCGGAGGCGAGCGTGTTCCCTTCGCCGTCTGTTAAAGCAAATGTGGCGAGGCGGCTGTCTTTGTCATACCCTTCGCAGCGCAGGATGGCTGTGCGCCCGGTCTCCGCGCGCAGCCCGGGCGGAAGCGCGAAATGCAGTAGACGCTCCTGCAAAGCGGCGTAATGCTCAAGCCTCAGAAAGTCTTCGAGCGCGCGAGAAAGCGGCACAGTATCCGGCTCGACCATAACCTGATCCATGCGATCAAGCGCGAGCGGCTGTTTTTCCACTTGCTTATTTTTATATTGGAAACTTTCTTCGATATGACGCAGGGCATCGAGCCGCGCCGCCGCGAGAGATTTGATGTCATCCTGACTCGTGCCTAAAAAGCCGCGAACCTGCGCGCGTGCCTCCGGCTGCAAGCCATCCGAATCATTCAGTTCGCCCCATGCGACGTATGCGTACTCAAGCGGAATCTCCGTCCCGAAGCGCGCGGCGGATTCAACCCACAGGGCATCGCTCCCGGCCTTCTCTTCCGGCACGCTGAAGAGCTGATTGTTTGGATCGCGTTTGTAGGGGCGACGGTTATCGAAGATGCGCGTGCGAAATTGCTGCGGCACGTTGACATCTTTATCGCGCCAACGAAATCCCATCGCCGCCGCCGTCTCATAAAGATTGTTGCAGATGGCTCCAAGGTTCTGCCGCTCGCAAACTTCGTCGCCGAGAAAGGAGATCATGCCCTGCGTGAGCGCGGGGCTGGAAGTCAGCAGATCATAAAAAGCAGGAATCGCGCAGAGCGCGGCAAAGTGGCGCGTCAAAGCGTCGAGCAAAGAGCGTTGCCCGCGACGGTCATAGAGATAAACATGCACGGGCGCATCCGCAGAGTCAGCCGCGCGCCCGATGGCTGGCAGCACGCTTTGCATCCAGCGAATCAACAACTCTTGTTCGGTCTCAAGCTCAGGCACGGCATCCGTCATCTCTACGATTTTAAAAGAGCCTTTGGGGCCTGCGACCAGCGCGGACAGCATGTAGAGACGGTCTTGCAAATGGTCACGCTGCGCGTCCACAAAAACTTTAACGAGGTCAGGATAGTTGTTCGTGTCCGGAAGCGAACCCCAGCTTGTGCCGTACAGAGCGCGCCTGTGTTCCAGAGATTTATCATGACGTGCGAGCGCGGCTTTGGCGCGTTGCGCGAGGATGGGAAGGCGGCTATTGAGCGGCCAGCGCGCTCCGATGCGCGCCACTTCCGCAACGCGATCCTCTGCCGCCTCGACCCCTCGCGCGTGATATGTCATCAAGCGCGCCAGCTCGCGCACACTGCTCACGCCCTCTGCCTGCAAAGCGCGTTTCTCCGTCGAGGTCAGGTGCGGGACGAGCGATAAATCTTCGCGCTCGGCTGTTTCGACAAAGCAGAGCGCGTTGTACGGGCAGCCGTCGCAATGATTTCCCAAGTGATAAGCCGCGCCGCTGAAATCAGTTGCAGCGACGGCGCGCGCGACATCCGAATCCGGCGCGGCGACGAGTCGCGTTATCTCATCCACGTAGAGCGAGAGGTCAAACGTGTTCCATTTATCCGGCACAAACTCGCTGTCGCGCGCGGCAATCGCGCCGCGCAGCCCGGCGGCATTCAGCCCACACGCGCGCATCAATTCGCCGAGCAGCACGGCATAGAAAGCGACTTGCAGGCGATAGCCGACCGTCTCGCGCGGGCTGGCCTTGATGTCCAAGACGAGGCAATCGAAAGAGCCGTCAGCGTCGCGCGTCGCTTCGATCAGGTCAGCGCGCCCGCCGCACAGCCAGCCACCGATGTGACCTTCAAGGCTCGGCTGGTAATAATAAACGCGCCCCTCCGGCTGCTGCTTTAACGCTTCAAGAAACTCTTCCTGACTCTTATTCGTCAGGTCAACGACCCGCTCCGCTTGCGCGCGCAGCTCGTCCAGCTTCTCCCGCTCGAAAAGCTGTCCTTCGCTTGAGAGCAGGACGGACAGTGTCTCAAAGCCGACGCCGTAGCGCGTCTTCAAACTCTTTGCTTCGGAAGGGAAAAGCGCGAGGCGCAGGTAACGCTCGCAGCGATTGCGCGCGATATATTGCGCGAGCCGGTGCGCGCCGAGCATGCGCTCCGTTTTATGTTGGACAGCGGGATTGTTTGATTCCGGCATGGCGAGGCGTTTCGGTGCAACTAAAAGATTTTCGGATGCTACTTATTTTGTGCGGTTAGGCATCACTGAGAGAGTGACTGTTTCCGTCTCGCGCAGGGCGGCGCGCACGGCCTCGCGCGCTTCCCTCTGCGTGTCGTCCGGGTTGGCGAGAAATTCCGCGATGCGATCCTTGATGGGATTAAAGCTGGTCTTGCGCTCGAACAGGGTTGAAAATTCTTCGTCTCCGAGAAGCTTGGAGAGCGTGCCCGCAGCTTCGTTGTCAAACTTGAGCGACGAGCGATAGCTGCACCGCACAGCCTCATCTCCGGCGCGCAGGGTCACTGCGTTACCCACGCGATGCCTGCCCGTGGCGGCTTTCTTCAGTTGCTCTTTAATCACCTCAAGCCGTTCACTGATGCGCTTCTCTTCCGCATGCAGCGAGACATATTCGGCAATCAAAGCCTCTATCAAACCTTCATCCACAACCCCCGCGCCCGCGTCCTCTGAAGTTTTAGAAAAGCAGTTTGAGCAATAGGCCAGATTATCGCGCGCGAGTGATTCGTCCTTCGCGACGAGGCCGCCGCAATCCGTGCAGGCGATGTAGTAAGCAGCCACACAGTCAGCGCAGAGCCGCGCGCCCGCGAGAGTCATCGCGGCATTGGTAGTCGCCTGCTCGCACTCCGCGCAACTTACCGGAGCAGCATCCGGCGAAGAGCTTGTATCGCTTCTGGCTGCCAACTTTTTCTCCTCATCAATTAATAGCCACAGAGTCACAGAGACACGGAGATAAGCGCACTCATCTTATTTAGCATGTCCTTCATCTGCTTTTCTTCTCTCTGCGGTTGATTTTTCTCAAGCGTTCTTATTGTCCCGTCAGCTCTCGCAAAGCTTTTTTCGCGCTCTCGGATTGCGGGTCAAGCTCTAGGGCTTTGCGATAATTTTCAATCGCCTGCTGCTTGTCGCCGTTTGCCAGATATGCTTCAGCCAAGCTGTCATAGACATTCGCCGATTGCGGGTAGGCCGCGACGTTGAGCTTAAAAACTTCTATCGCCTCTTTGAATCTTTTTCTGGCTAAGAGCCTGTAACCCAATCCGTTGAGGTCGGACTCGCTGGTGTAAATGTCCTGCCCGCCTGCCGCGCTCAATTGCTGATACTGCGTAATCATCGCATCCAGCCCGCGCGCGTCTAAGGTCTCGGACAACATCTCCGCCATAGATGTAGCTTTGACATCCACCAGCTCGACGATAAAGATCAGCGTCGCGTCGGGAGGGATGACGCCGCCCGCTCCTTTTTTCCCGTAACCGAGTTGTGAAGGAATGACCAGAATCGCCTGATCTCCAATGCGCAGGCGCGCGATGCCTTCATCCCAGCCTTTAATCACCTGCCCGGCTCCGAGCTTAAACGCAAACGGCTGATTGCGGTCACGCGAGCTATCGAACTTCACGCCATCGGTCAACGTGCCTGTGTAGTGGACGATGACTGTCTCTCCGGCCTTTGCCTGCTTCCCCGTGCCGCGCCGTGTAATCAAATAAGTGAGACCCGTTCGCGTCGTGACGCTGCCCGCAGCGGCTAACGCCCCCGCAGTTTTCACTGTTCGCTTTGATGAAGTTCTCCCGCGTCTACTCTGCGCCTGCGCGTCAAAGACATAAGCCGATGATGCGGCCAGAACGAGTGTCAAGATAATGAAGCCTCTCATTTAATAATCTCCCCTCCGAATGTGCCAAGACCAACCCGCCTCGCCTTTTCCGGTGTGAAATCCGAGTCAGGATGCGGCATTATACACACGTTTGCGCGCGTCAGGCCGCATCATGCAGCACAATAGTAGTTATGTGGCTCTGTGGAGAGCCACACAAGAGTATCGTAGCTTCTACCCCTGAATTTTTATTCGCATTAACCTACTCTCATTTAGGCTATCTATTTGTTCTAGTGGGAGCTAACTTCATGAAACACAAAATTCTGTGTCTCTTAATTTCACTGCTCACATTCTCTACCGGCTATGTCACAGTTGGATTCTTGCATTTCCGGCACAAAGACCTCCCGGCTATCACACCCGCACAAAATCAAGCTTCCGCTAACCGAAACAATTTTCCAAAGTTGAAAAGAGATTATTACGCACATCTGAAGCTCGAACATCAAGTCGTATTGAAAGCATGGCTCAAAGACAAATCGTGGCTCCGGCCTGCTATCGAACAAGAGGACAGCGTCTTCAAGGACGATCTGAAATTGATCCGGCAGGGTATCGGAAAGGTGGTGAATCAATATTATTCTGTGGGAGATTTTAACCGTGATGGAAGAGAAGATTTTGCCGTCCTGTTAGCTGATGGTAGATATATTGAAGATGGCTTTGCGCTCGCTGTCTTTAATGGAACATTCAAAGCCAATCAGTCTCCGGCTTATTATGAAGAGAAATTCGATTACATTACCAATAGTTATCTGGTCTTTAATAGGACGGTCAATCATCATCTATATCTTGGTGTATTTGAGAGCGATTGGTACTGTATGACCTTGATTCCTAAAGGCAGAGGATATACCTATAGAGATTGCTTTGAGTGATTATCATGAATGCGCCGGGCATTGTTGCACAAATACGGAAGCTGACCTGACGCTGTTTTCATTGCGGCTGATTATCTCCTGGTTGCTGGACTGCCGTTAAATAAAGCAGGCCAGCCGAGGGGTTTCGAGCCAGCACCTCAAACCGGTGAAAGTTGCTGGCTGTTGCCCCTCGGCTGGCCTGTATGTGGCTGACAGTTTCCCCCTGCGCCCTCTAATGAAAGCCCTATCGAGCACGGGCTTCATCGAGCAGCTCTTTTATGATCCCACCAG
>JACMLC010000046.1 GCA_014379795.1 Pyrinomonadaceae bacterium | reverse complement strand
TTCATCATCGGCTTTAATCTCTACAGAAGAATGTTGAGATAAAACTCCCATCGCCGAGCTGCTGTCAGAACCGCCTGCGGTAGCGGGCGGGTCGTCGGGTGCACGTTACCCGCCCGCTACCGCAGGCGGTTCTGACATGGACGATTGCTGTAAGGGGTCATATGCAATAGCAAACGGCTGTAAGCGCAAAGGACGGGTGAGTTAAGCGGGTGACACGCGCCGACAAAAAAAGCTCTCCTCTCAGATTAATCTGAGAGGAGAGCTTTAAGCTTTACAGCAGAGACGACAGGTTATTGCGGCTGCAAGCCATCAAGGAAAGGCTTGAGAATACGCGACCGCGACGGATGCCTCAGCTTGCGCAAAGCTTTGGCTTCGATCTGCCGGATACGCTCGCGTGTGACCGTAAAGTTTTGTCCGACCTCTTCGAGCGTGTGCTCTTCGCCGCCTGTGTTGAGGCCGAAACGCATCTTGATGACCTTCTCCTCGCGCGGGCTTAAGGTCGCCAGCACATCCTCCGTCACGTCACGAAGGTTTTGCGTGACCACTCTATCCGCAGGAGAGACAAAGGTCTTATCCTCTATGAAATCGCCGAGGAAAGAGTTTGCATCCTCGCCGATGGGCGTTTCCAGAGAAATAGGCTCCTGCGCCATCTTGAAGATTTTGCGAACCTTCGAGACGGGCATGTCGAGCCGCTTGGCAATCTCTTCGGTCGTCGGCTCGCGCCCCAATTCGCGCGTCAACTCGCGCGAAGCGGTTCTCAGCTTGTTAATCGTCTCAATCATGTGCACGGGGATGCGAATCGTTCTCGCCTGATCCGCAATCGCACGCGTGATCGCCTGCCGAATCCACCATGTCGCATAGGTCGAGAATTTGTAGCCTCTGCGCCACTCGAATTTGTCCACGGCTTTCATGAGGCCGATATTGCCCTCTTGAATCAGGTCTAGAAACTGCAAGCCGCGATTCTTGTATTTCTTGGCGATGGAGACGACGAGGCGCAGGTTAGCCTCTGTCAACTCGCTCTTGGCCTGCATGGCTGCGGCCTCGCCGACGATGATCGCCTGATGCGCGCGTTTGATCTCGACACACGAGAGGCGATGGTCTTTCTCAATCTGTGGCAGATGACGCTTGGCGGCGTTGATGCGCCGTTTGTATTCTTTGGCATCATCCGGCTTAACGCGTTTGTGATTGAGCTTCTCCATGTACTTCTCTATCTCGCGCTCGTTCTGGCGAATCTCTTTATGCACCGCGCCAATCGCGTTGATGAGACGCCGGACGACGCTCTCTTTCAGATTGAGCAGCTTGATCTCGTTGGCAATCTCAAGCCTTGCGCGAGCCACCTTGCTTTGCAGGCGCAGAAGTTTTTTCGTTCTCTTGCCGCGCGTCACTTTCTGCTCGGCAGACATTTTTTCCCAGTCCTTAAGACCTGAGCGATAAAGCTTGCGTATGTTCTCGATGCCTTCGAGCGTCCAGCGCAGGTACTCTTCGGCTTTATCCTCTTCCTCGCTGACTTCGGCCTGATCCGAGAAATTGACCATCTCACGGATATTGACCGCGCCCGCTTCCAGCTTGTCGCCGATGCGGAGCAACTCTTCGACCGCGATGGGCGAGCGGGTGATGGCCTTTTGAGCTTTGCGCTGCCCGCGCTCGATGCGTTTGGCGATAGAGACTTCGCTTTCGCGCGTCAAGAGCGGGACGGTTCCCATCTCGCGCAGGTAGAGACGGACAGGATCGCTGCCTTTCTCCAATTCGCCAGCCGATAAATCCAGCTCAACGTCATCCTCAAGCGCTTCTTCCGACTCATCTGAGGCAGACGCGGACGCGTCTCCATCAATTAAAAGGTCTGCCGGGACATCGCCGTCCAGACTGGTGCCTTCGATTCTTTGCAGAACCTCTTCCAGATCAGCAGTTGAGATGATGTCGTCTTCCGGCGTCTCCTGATCCAGACCCTCGAAAGGCACGAACTTCTCCGCGCCCACTTCCAGCATCTCGACTCCGCCTTGCTCTTTGTTCTTCATAGCCAATGTGGATTCACCTCTACGCGAGATAAAATCAAACTGCCCGGGAGAGCGTCTCGCATCAGCTTCTCCATTTCGAGTTTCGCCTGAGCGGCGTTGGCGAATTTCCTGTTCACAGGGTCGCCTCGCCCCATCATCTTCTTTGACAAGAGTCAAAGCTTACATTAGATGACTATCTTCTTGCTAAGAACGTATCAATTAACTAATAAAAGTTTGTCCGACACATAATTTATTTAGAGACCGCCGGATACGCACCCGGCTGTCTCTTACAAATACCGCCCTTACTGTAACGCTTCCCCCGTGATTACTTGCGGTTTTTTCTGTTTCTTGCCTATCGAATTCGCTTTCAAGCTGGAACTTTCCAGCTTGCCCTGAGATTCAAAACTTTCAAGCGCTGTGACGACTTTGAGCAGAGCTTCGATAATCTGTGTCTGCTCCTCCTGGCTGAGATGCCTGAGAGCGCGGCTAAAAACTTCCTGCCGCCGCTGCCGGAACTCGTCCACCAGTTGGCGGCCACGCTCCGAAAGAGCCACAATCACGCAGCGCCTGTCGTCCGCCTTTGCGCTCCGCTCTATCAGACCTTTACGGATCAGGCGGTCGGTTAGTTGCGTAATGGCCGGAGCCGAAATCTTCAGTTCACAGGCAAGCTGCCCGGTCGGAACCGGGGCGCGCCTGAGAATACGCAAAACCTGCGCCTGTGGCAACGTCAAATCCAGTTCGGCGATGTGTTTCTGGTACTGGTCAATCATCAACGCCGACATGACCTCTGCAAAGCTATTTAACACTTCTTCTACTCTGACCGGCGTCGCACTTTCCATCACGCCTCCAAACTTGATTAACTCACTTGAATATCCAAGCTAAATCTTGATTAATCCACTTGAATATTTAAGATGAATTAAGTATAATACCGGTTGTCCAAAAGAGTCAATAGGGACTCGATTAAGGCGGTCTGGAGAGGCAGACCTAATCAAGGGGTTTGGGAGCTATCATGGCAACTACTGAAATCTATCCGAGCTGGTTAAATGCTGGTACGGCTGAAGATACCACAGCCGTCGAGCTGCCGCAGGCTTCCGATTTGATGCTCGCGCAAAAAAGCGCGGAAGGCAGCATGGAAGCCTTTGAGGAGCTTTACAGACGCCACAGCCGTCGCGTCTATTCGCTCTGCCTGCGCATGACGGCCAATGTCGAGAAGGCCGAAGATTTGGCGCAGGACGTGTTCGTACATCTCTTTCGCAAGATCGGCAGCTTTCGCGGGCAGTCCGCTTTCACGACCTGGCTGCACCGCGTGACGGTCAATCAGGTTTTGATGCACTTTCGCAAGCGTAGCGTGAAGACGGAAAAGACGACCGAGGACGGCGAAACGCCCGTGCAGATTGAGGTTGGCACGTCTGACCCGAAGGCGATGCCGATTATTGACCGCATCGCGCTCGACAAAGCGATTGCGCAATTGCCCCCCGGCTATAAATCGGTCTTCATTCTGCACGACATAGAAGGACACGAGCATACAGAGGTCGCAAAAATTCTGGGTTGCTCTGTCGGCACATCGAAATCGCAACTGCACAAGGCGCGTATGAAACTGCGCGGGCTGCTCACACAGCAGAACTCGCAGCAAGAAGATTAATTTCCATGCAGAGAAATTAAGTTAAGGCAAAAGGTAAAAGTAAAAAGGTAAAAGTGAAGAGGCTTGAATGCCTTCCTCACTTTTGCCTTTTACCTTTTTACTGTCCCAAGCCGCTAGTTAAAGCTATGCACCTTCGGTGCAAGACTTTCAGTTGCTACACACTTCTGGACATGCTAGAAGTGCCAG
>JACMLC010000453.1 GCA_014379795.1 Pyrinomonadaceae bacterium | reverse complement strand
TCAATGGAGGCGTTATGTCCAGAAGCCTACTCACCTATTTAGTTGTTCCGGTGTTTTTCGTCGTTTCCGCTCTCTCGTTCGCCTCTCCGGCGTCGGGGCAGCAGTGCGGAATCAATTTCCAATCTGAGTATCGCGCCGTGGACAAGATCCGCCGCTTTACGCAGAACGGGGGGACTTTCCGGCTTCAGGACTGGACCGGCGACGGGCGTTCCGACTTTTGGAATTTTCGTTTTAACACGACGACCCAGACCTCGGACATTATCATTTATCCGGCGCTCGCGACGGGATATTGGGACTGGGATAATCCGATCATCTATACGACGACATTAAACAGTTCGGCCTCGACGGACCCTGGCTGCTGTTTTGCCTATCAATTCCGGGATTTTGATTCGGACGGCAAGTTGGACATGTTGCTCAAGAGCTGGGGCTATCCCGACCACAAAATCCACCGCAACATGGGGAACGGTACGTTTGTGCCGCTGGCCACGCTAGTTTCTCCCGCAGACTCAAACCACTGGATGCGGTACATCGGTTATGCCGATGTCAACAGCGACGGACGCCTCGACTGGGTTTATACGTTAGAAGTGATTGCAACCGGCCACGAGACCTTTTACTACTCGCCTTTGAACGCTGACGGCTCGCTTGGAAGCCCCGTTTTGATCCTCGCTCATACGGCTGAGAACGGAATTAATGATTCGACCCGCTTCCTCGGCGATTTCGATGGCGACGGAGATGACGATATTGCGTACAAGAGTTTTGCCTCGGGTTCGTACCAGATCCGGATTCTGAGAAATATGGGCAACGGGACGTTTACGCTCGGCACTCCGTTGACAATAAATTCTGTATTCATTTTCGGAGTTGGGGAGCTGAATAACGATGGGCGCATGGACATTTATGCCGACGGCGGAAGCGGTCTCGTAGTCTTCTCCGGGCAGAGCGACGCGACGTTTACGGTTGCGACTTATCCGTTTACGATCACGAACTCTACTGCTTTCGTACGCAATCCGGTTGATTTCAATGGTGATGGCCGTCTTGATCTGATCAATGTGGACTATACCGATTACGAAATATTCCTTAGCAATCCGGCGGGCGGGTTCTTTCCATCGCAGTACTACCCCAGAATATTGAGCTACCCGACGCCGAGCCTGTATATAGAGGATTTCAACGCCGACGGTAAAGCGGACTTGTATGATAGACCTCACGAAATCTTCAATACATTTGGTGAAGAGGTCGTGGTCATAAAGTCCAACGTTTGTGATTTCAAGGGGCAAACCCGCGCCATGAATTTCGACTCGATTCCGATACCCGACATCGTGAGTTGGAACGGAGCAAACGGCCAGTGGAGGTTCGGGAATGGGAATTGGAACCCTACTGCCAATATACCGAGCCAAACCTACAACTGGGGATCATCTGCCCTGGGTGATATTCCCGCTCCCGGCGATTTCGACGGCGATGGCCGAACCGATTACGCCGTTTACCGCAACAGCGAAGGCAAGTGGTACGTGGATCTGAGTTCCACCGCCGCGTGGACCGAATTCAACTTCGGGCTGCCGGGCGACATCCCGATCCCGAACGATTACAACGGCGGCGGCAAAACCGACTATGCGGTGTTCCGTCCCAGTGACGGTAACTGGTACATCTTTTACATGGAAACGCTGCAAGTCGTCGCGGTGCATTGGGGAGCGAACGGTGATCGTCCGGTGCCGGCTGATTTCGATGGCGACACCAAGACAGACATCGCGGTCTTTCGGCAGGCGACGGGCGATTGGTATTACATCCGAAGCTCTGATCAGGGTCTCGGTATCTTTCATTGGGGAACTACCGGCGACCTTGCGCTGCCGGCAGATTACGATGGCGATGGCAAAGCTGATCTGGCTGTTTACCGGTCAGGAGTGTGGCACATCCTGCGCAGCACCAACGGAAGCTACGCCCCAATTTATTGGGGAACGACTGGCGATATACCGCTGCCGTTTTTAGAGAAAGGGGAAGTCTCGCGTCCGGTCGTGTACCGTCCAAGCGATTCGCGATGGTATAGTTATCGTTATCAGATCGGATGGTCGCTTCCGCTCGGCGGTGGAACGCCGGTCTACTTCGGATTACCTAATTAGCAATCAATAGTCACCGGACAGTAAAAAGCCCGCGCGTCGTCGCGGGCTTTTTTGTAAGGAAAGTGGTTTATTCACACCCAAGTTTTCGCGAACATAATTTTCAGAAGATTCGATAATTTTCGTAACGAATGTTGCCAGACTTTTTTGAGAAATTACCGAGCCTTTCTCCCGTTCGCCTTTTCTGGTCGTCGCCCAGTCGTCAGTTCGTTTGCTTTCTGTCCTGCTATGCCCGTTACTCCGATTTGAGAGAAGCCATATCAATCGCGAAGCGGTACTTCACGTCGGACTTCAGCAGTCTCTCATAGGCTTCGTTGACCTTCTGGATGGGGATGACTTCAACATCGGCTGTGATGTTGTGCTCGCCACAGAAATCGAGCATCTCCTGTGTCTCAGGGATGCCGCCGATGTTAGAGCCGGAGAGACTGCGGTTCCCCATGATGAGGCTGAAGGCCGAGACGCCCAGTGGCTTCGGTGGCGCGCCGACGAGGGTGAGATTGCCCTCGACGCCGAGCAGGTTGAGATAGGCGTTGATGTCGTGATCAGCGGAGACCGTGTCGAGGATGAAATCAAAGCTCCCTGCGTGCTTCTGCATTTGCTCGGCGTCGCGCGAGAGGACCACTTCGTCAGAGCCGAGGCGGAGCGCGTCGTCCGTCTTGTCGGGCGAGGTGGTGAAGGCGACGACGTGAGCGCCGAAAGCGCGGGCGAATTTCACTCCCATGTGGCCCAATCCCCCGAGGCCCACCACGCCGACCTTCTTGCCCTTTGTAACGCCCCGGCGGCGCATGGGCGAGTAAGTCGTGATGCCTGCGCAAAGGAGTGGAGCGGCAGTGGCAAGGTCTAGGTTGGAAGGGATGCGCAGGACGAAACGCTCGTCAACGACAAGGCTCTCGGAGTAGCCGCCGTAAGTAACGCCCCCGAGGTGCTTGTCCGGAGAGCCGAACGTGAGGGTCAGGTTAGGACAGAAATTCTCAAAGCCCGCTTGGCACTGGGCGCAGGTCCTGTCCGAGTCAACAAGGCAGCCGACCCCGGCAAGGTCGCCGGGCTTATATGTGGTAACGGCGGAGCCGACCTCTGTGACACGACCGACGATCTCATGGCCTGGGACAATCGGGTACACAGTGGCGCTCCACTCGTTACGCACCGAATGGAGGTCGGAGTGGCAGATGCCGCAGAAGAGAATCTCGATCCGCACGTCGTGCTCGTTCGGGTCGCGCCGAGGGATCGTAGTTGAGGCCAGCGGCGATGTCTCGCTTGCGGCAGAATAAGCTTTCGCGTTGTACATGAATTTATGCTCCTATTTGAAAAATACTCTGGTTCCAGTTTATTCGGTTCTTAATCCGCCCGCTCAGCGACCGGTCATTTGTTCCAGCTTTTCCGGGTATCTAGCCCCTTGCACTGTGATCTTTGAGGCGGCGTCAGCGATGTCACGCAAATCGTCGGGCGTGAGTTCGATTAATATTAAATTTGGCGCACAACTGGCACACAAACTAAGAAGGGCATGCACAGTGGATGCCCTAACTTATTGGTTCTCTTGGAGCCGGTGGAGGGATTTGAACCCCCGACCCGCAGTTTACAAAAGCGACAGGCAATATTCGCAGATATTGCCTAACTCTAACATTCACTGACATTTGTTACAGGTTGCAGCCCCGGTGCGTGCATCATTTCCTATCCATTAACATACGTTGTCAGATTTTATTGTCCCAAGTTTGTCCCAAGGTTACGAGGTCTTATCGTCGTAGTTAGATAGGAAGTCTTAGATTCAATAGTCACCAGTGTAGCCAGGATAAGAAACAGAAGCGAGTTAGCCGTCGTTTGAAGCGGAAAGTCGAAGAAACTATGAACCAGCACGGCAAAACACCCGGCGAGTGCGCCCGTCGCGATGCCGCGCCGCAGAGGGTCTCTTGTCCTGCATTGTTTGATCCCCCTGCGAAAAAGAGTTATCACAAACCATAGGCCGAGGGCTGCTCCAGCGAGGCCCGTACAAGCCAGCACTTGCAGATAGTCGTTGTGCGCTTGCTCGACTCTGTAGGAACCGTTCCAAGTGTCGTAACGCGTGTAGGCCACGCCGTAGGCTCCGAGTCCGACGCCGATGAGCGGATAGGCACGCACTATCTCTACTGTGGTGCGCCAGAAGTGCGTGCGCCCCATCGTCGGGTCTTCCGCGCTGACTGTACCCAGTAGCCGATTCAGAGAACCCTCGCCCCCGAAAAAGAGCGCGCCGAGAAAGAGCGCCGAGACCAGTAAGAAGGCGAGTCCGAGCCGCGTCGCCGCCACACGCAGGAAAGATTTCCGATCCGTTTCATCCTCGCGCTTAACATCGCTGGCTCTCGCACTGATGAGCAATAAAAAGATGATCTCTGCCGCTAAGCTGACCATCGCGCCGCGAGACCCGGTCATTATCAGGGCGACGCCCATCACGAGAGCGGCAAAGACGTAGAGCGGACGACGCTCGCGCTCGACGGCGCCAGAGAAGAGCAGTCCCAGCGGTAATGCCAGCGCCATCTCCATGTAAGCGGCAAAATGATGGCTGTTGATGAACGGGCCAAACGGCACGGCTTGGCTCGGCTCGCGTATCCAGTAGATTTTTGTTGGACTGATGAATTTCTGGACCATCCCGAAGATGGCGAGAAAAAAGCCGAAGATGATGATGGTGCGGGCGACGACTCGCATGCGTCGAGCATCGTTGATAAAGACTAGCGCGGCGGAGAAATAAAAGCAGAGCGCCACAAGCCACACGAGAGCAAAGCGTGTTGCGTAAGGGTCGAGCGAAAGAGTCTTGAGAGGCGCGAAAGACAGAGCGGGAATCGAGTAATCCCCACTGAGCGGAAGCAGTTGAATACAGCCCAAGATGATCGCGCCAAGCAGCGGAAGCTGTAGACTGCTATTGCTCCAGCGCAGTTTGCCGGTCGTCCACGCATCCAGCAGCCACAGGAGCGCGCACAGCATGGCTCCCATATGAAAGAGTGCAAACGCCCATGTGTGTACAGTGCCATAGGCAAGGGCTGAGAGGACGATTATCAGGCAGAGCAGAAAGATTATGAGACGGCTCGCCAGAGTCTGTTTGGACTCGACGGGAAGCGTGGTGCGTCGCCGCCTCGCCCCCCGCTCAATTACTTTCGCGTCGGCAACGACCGTCTCATCCGAGTCGTCTGAGGGTGAAATCGTCATACCAGATTTTCCCGAGAATGGGGCAAACCGAATCCGTGCATGGCGCGCGCGCCAGACGCAACATGACCGCTTCCGCTTGCTGCGGCGCAGTGAACTCCACCGTGAACTGTTGCCAGCCGCGCGTGTCGAGTGGAAGTGGCGCGGAAACGGCTAATTGACCGCCGCCTTCTCCGGCAGCAATAACTTCAACCATGAGCGTGCTGACGCTCCTTAAATCCTCCGTGCGCGCGTAGAAGTCGAGCCGGTACTGTGTGGCCGGCTCAACCAGCACGAGTTGCGAGACGCTTCGCAGTTCCGCTCCGGTGGAAGAATTGAAGTTCAGCAGCAGACTACGCTCACCCCCTTGCTTACGGCTCGTGTCAATGCTGATGATGGGCTGCTGTCCCGGGGCGACCTGCCAGCCGAAGTAATCCTGATTCGACAGGCGTATGTCCTGTTCAAATCCTCCATTCGCGATCTCGCCGGACACAGCGGCCAGCGTACTTTCCGGGGAAATCTCTTGCGACACGCGGCCTGCGTCGCGAAAGCGTTTCAGCTCGAACAATATCTGTCGTAAGGCTTCGCCCGTTTTCGCCTGCTCGCGCTTCTCTTTCTCGCCGAGATCAGTCCACAGCGCCAGCGCCTCATCCACGCGTTTCTGGCCCAGCAGAAATTCGATGAGCTGTGTTCGCGATGCCGGTGTGTCTCCGATTGCAGCGATAAGGCTTGAGATTTCCCCGTCGTAAACGTTCCAAGCAAGAGTAAAAACCTGCGGGCGCAAAGCTGGCATCGCCTGAAAGGCGCGGCGCAGCTCTGAGAAAGCCTCTTGGACATGTCCCTTCCGGAGCAGCAGATTGCCCAGCAGCCACCGTGGATGTGCATAATCGGGAGCCAGCTCAACTGCGTGCCTGAGAGCCTGCTCACCTCCATTCACATCGCCCGCGCGCTCGCGCGCACCTCCCAGAGCCTGCCATAAACGAAAATCGTGCGGCGAGAGACTGGCGGCGCGCTCGTACTCGCGCACGGCGACGACCAACGCTTCGGGTGTCAGGCTCTTCTCGGACAGAACTGCGAGCGTGAAATGGGATTGCGGGTCAGAAGGTGAGAGGCGCTCGGCCAATTGCGCAGCCGCGCGATTTGGAGCATGTAGCGCGAGCGTGTTGCCGAGAGACCAGCGCGTCACGAAGTAGGCGCTCGCAATAAAGAGCAAGGCGGGAAGAAGCAACAAAAGCCGGCGTCGGCGCGTGGTCACATGTATCAGCTTGACGGGCACAGCGACGATTGTGGCATAAGCATCATGCTCATTCAACGCCTGCACTCTGCGCACGCGCCTTCAACTCGACGTGCTCCGCTTTGACAGGTACGGGCGAGCCGATATTACTTGCGTGAAGCGGCTCTAAATGAATCCGCATGCGCCGAACCAGAATGCTCTCCTGCTCGCAATCACGCATTATTTCCTGCAAGCGTTCGACTGTGAACTTGGAGCTGGAGATGAGAATTTCCTGTGCGTTCTGCGCCCGGCAAATCTCGCGCAGGTGACCGTTGCCGCCGAGCACGCGCAGGCCGTGTATGACTTTGCCTTTCTTCAACAGGTCATCATCAATAAATCCGACCGGCACACATTCCAGCTCTTGATTATTAAGAATCTCGCGCAGCAGCAGTTCGCCTCCGTCACCCGCCCCATAAATCAGAACTCGTCGCCCGCTGCGCCCTTTTGTTGTCGGCAACACCTGCCGGAAGAGGCGAAAGGCCATCCGGCTGCCCGCCAGCATCGCCAGCAGCAATAGCGTGTGCAGGAAAAACGCTGCCCGCGAAAATCCCTGAAAGCGAAAGAGCAGGAGCAGCACCAGCACGCTCGCTACAGACCCCAACACGACGGCTTTGACGAACACGATGAGATCATCCACGCTCGTGTAACGCCATAAACCGCGATAGACACCCATCGCCAGAAAGGCCGCGAGATTGACGCAGATAAGCACCGGCAGAGCGCGCAGAAACAGTTGCCAGTCGGTGTTCTGTTCCACCGGGCCGAAGAGGAGCAGGTGAGCCGCGTAGTAAGCCAGAATGATAAGAACAACATCCAGCAAGACCTCGAAGAGACGACGCTTGTAAGAGAGGTCTACCAGAAAAGCAAACAGCGGCTTGTTAGGGATTGAAGTGATTTCATCTTCATCGTAGACCTTGACGCCTGCCAAGTAGATGCCGATCAAAGCCAGCACGATGATGAGGCCTGCAATCAACGCGAGACTGAGATCAAGCGCCAGCTCCCGCAGCGCCAGCGCCAGACCGCCGGCCAGCCCTGCAAGAAGATAGAGCATCCACACCGCGTGCCGCTCGGTCATGCCGAGCGCGACCAGACGGTGCGAAGTATGATCGCGTCCGCCCTGCGAGACGGCTCGTCCCTTGAGCTTGCGCATCAGTGTCACGAAAGTGGTATCGAAAATCGGCATGAAGAGAATCAGCACCGGCACTGCCAGGACAGAGACGAGATTGCGCGACCGCCCGCCCGCCTCGCTCAACAGCACTGAGCTTGCCAGCAAGAACCCGATGAACATCGAGCCGCAGTCGCCCATAAAGATCGAGGCCGGATTCGAGTTGTAGACCAGAAACCCTAGCAGCGCCGCCGCAAAGACTGCCAGCATCAACGCTTCACTTCCCTGCCCGCCGAGGAAGAAACTTGTAGCGAGAAACAATGCAGAGATAGCTGCGATGCCCGCCGCCAGTCCGTCCATGTTATCAAGCAGATTGACGGCATTGGTGATTCCGACCAGCCAGAAAATGGTGATTACGATATTGAGCGGCTCCGACGCCGTCCAAGGCAGGTGCAGGCCAAAGTAGATAACAAAGGTCGCTCCGGCCACCTGCCCGATCAATTTCTTGTAGGGCTTGATATTAAGAAAATCGTCCACTAAGCCAACACCGAAAAGAATCGCGCTCCCGGCCATGACGATTAAGGATTTCGTCGAGTGTGGCACAAGCGCGAGGTAGACGCTCGTTACTGCCAGAAAGATGGCGATGCCACCTAGCATGGCTGTTGGCTTTTTGTGCCACCGATCCGTTTTCGGGGCTGCCACGATTCCCTTGCGGCGCGCGATGGCACGCACGAGCGGCGTCAGCAGCAGAGAAAGCAAAAGCGCAGCGACGATGGCGATGATGGGAGACATGTATGTGGGCATGATAGTTTGGTGGAAACAAATCCCAAATCAAGTGGGAGCTTGATTTAAGACAAAGCTACTTAAACGCCGTCCTCAATCAGATAGCGAGATTAAACTAAACTCCAAACAGCCGGGTGCAAATCAAGCGCGGGCGGCGAAACTATTTTCCGCCAAGCAACAGAGATGCTAATCGTCGGGTAAACTAAATATAAACTGCCCAGTAGGAAAAGCAGAGCGTTGAGCTGGCAGCGGAACCTATCAGGAAATGTGAGAGGCCATGTCCCTCCTTAGAGAGGGAATAAAGCCCCTTGTAGTTTATGCCCAGTCCCTTTAACTTGAGCGCGCGCCATTATAGTAGTTAATGACAGTTTTGAGAATCCCATCGAGCGACATTTCCGGCTTAAATTCGACCAGCGCGCTGATCTTCGAGATGGATGCGAGCCGATAAATCCGGCTCCTCCAGTAATCAATACTCGCAAGATTGTGGCCTCCCAGAGGGTGAAGCTAAAAAGTGTAGATTGGGATAGATGCGTACTCTTCCGGCGCGAAGGGCTGGGTGCGCCAAAACATTTTGTCAGGACAACTCATGATAGAGCTTGGTCATATCATTAAGCAACCGCTCTAAGGAATAATTCTCTTCGACAAAGCGTCTGCCTCGGTCGCCAAATTCATCGCGCAGGCTCTCGGATGCTACAAGATACGCGAGCGCTGCGCTAAAAGCCCTCGCGTCAGAGGGACGAACCAGAACTCCTCGCTCGCAAATAGTATAAGGCGCGTCGTTGTCTTTTGAGAGTCCACTGTTTTTGCCTAACAGATCAACCACCCCGCCGACCGCCGTCGCCACCACGGGACGCTCATTCGCCATCGCTTCGATCAGCGTCAGCGGCGTTCCTTCGTTGAGCGAGGTCAAAGCCACCACATCAAGAGCCGGATAAAAGAATTCCGGGTCAGTGCGCGATCCCGTAAAGATGGTTTCATCTCTCAACCCTAACTCATGCGCTTGCTTCTCAAGCTTCTCTCTCAAATGCCCGTCGCCGATGATGACGAAACGGGGCAGCGGCGCAGAAGACTCTCCACATTTTTCTTTGTAGAGTGCGGCGGCACGCAGAAAAAGCTCGTGATTCTTAACTTCCGTGAGTCGTCCGACGATCCCAATGAGAACTTCGTCCGCCCCTATGCCCCATTCATCGCGCAACGCATGCCGCCGCTCTCGCCAATCACCAAAGAGGCCAAGGTCTAACCCGAGCGGAATAATTCTAAACTGCTCGCGCCGCCCGACACCGAACTGTTCATGAATCTCATGCCTCTGCTGCTCGCTCAAAACGATGATCCGGTCGGTCACAAGTCGCGCCAGAATCTTTTCAATCATGAGAAAGATGCGCGTTTTGAGAGTTCCGTAATAACTATGAAAGACGTGGCCGTGATAGGTATGCACGAAACGACACCGGCGCGGCCTGCCAATCAACATCGCCGGTGTCAGCCAACGGTAAAGCAATCCTGCGAGGCGTCCCGCCGTCCCTGCTTTCGCCGTATGAGTATGCACCACATCAGGTCGCTCACGCCGCAACAAGCGAAAGAGCTTCCAGATAGTGATGACATCCTTCGGCGAGATTTCCCGGCTCATCTCCGGGATAATCAAAGGTTCTATGCCATGCGCCGCAGCGAAGTAACCCATATCATCTTCGCCCGGCGGAACCGTGCCCGCGACCAGCAGCGTTACATAGTTCGTTTTATCCAACCCGCCGGTGAGCCATACGACATGACGCGCCGGCCCGCCAACATTAAGACGTGCGATAATGCGTATGATACGGACAGGACTTGAATGCGATGCGGAGTCGCGAACCATTTCAACATGCTGCGAGCATCTTCAGGAGCAATGCTAGAGATTACCTTTCGCAAGATCAGCTAATCTATAAATCTCTCAAACCATAGTTCGAGCATCAGCAGCGTCCAAAGCTGCTGGGCGTAGTCTCGTTTTCCACTGGTATGCTCTTCAACCATTCGCCTGACAATCTCCGGCTTGAAGATGCCGCG
>JACMLC010000452.1 GCA_014379795.1 Pyrinomonadaceae bacterium | reverse complement strand
GTGATCTCTACAGTACCAAGTAGTTTCTCCCTGTTAAGGCTTTTCGTGAAAACCTCGTAGCCCGCCGTCCAAGTGTGGCCACCACCAGCAAATTGGTAGACACGTTGAGATCCCAAAGCGGTATCTTCGCCGCCAAGCAATGAAAACAAGCGCTTGACGGCGACACGAATTTCATCTGGAACTTGCACTAGATGAGCTTGGCGCACGCGTGGCGTGACGTAATCGTATTGTCTGTAAAGTAGTTTCTCTTCATGCCCAGCGACAACAACTCTGACGAATTTTCTTACGAGCATTCTTAGGTCTCCTTTTCAAAAAACAAAAAGCCCGTGGCGCAGACAGCTAGACTGCATCACGGGTCTTCAGTTTGTTCAGTGCGCGTTTCAGAGCGCAGAATTACGCTTAGAATTTCGGCGATCGCATCAGTCTGCTCAGGGGTCGGGTTCGAGTAACGAATCCCAAAACTAAGCACACCTCGGCGCCGGGGAATCTTTACTGTGCCTGCACGACGTGGCGCAGGCAGTTGAATTGTTTGTTGGGGCTTGTCCAACATTTGTGATAGCTCACAGTTCTGCCTGCCATTTCAGCAGGCGACTGTTTGCTACCACAAAATTTCACAAGAAATGGGAGGGGTAGTTTCAAGTAGTAGTTCTCGACTTAATTGTTGTCGTTGCCGGATGACTACTACCTGCGCGGATTTTTCACTCTTGCCAGATTACCACGACTCTGTAGCGATTTTTTATTTTAAGCTACGTGAGTGATAGAGGGGTCATCACGCCCTCTATTTTTCTGTTAGCGGATACAAGTGATCAGTGCGGTTCAGCAATAAATAGTTGCAAGCGCGCAACTTTCTCCAGCCTTAGAGCCGGAGGTTTGCCGTCTATAGACAACTAACCGCTACTGTCTCCAGACCTCCCGTAAGCGCTTGCCGAGAGGTCCGGTGCCAATCTTGTGCGATTTGGTTTTGAAAGAGCGACATTCATTTCTGAATTATTTTGTGAGAGGCAAATTTTCCCTTTAGAGTTGCACGAGCCAGCAATTTTTCAAAAAACTCTGAGACCTGTAATTTTATTAACTACGGTTGCATTCTTTGAGCCGGTACATATCTTCGCCGCCATCCCAGTCCATGCCGCGCATACTTTCGCCACCTATCTATTACATGCGAAGTAATTAAAGTTTTTTGCGGTATGGTGGTGACGTTATTGAGCGTGCCTGTGACCTTGAGACTCTCTGCCTCCTGATATTTCTTGAGACCGGCGCGCGTGTCTGTGTCCAACTTTCCGGACGCTTCGCCGCCGTAAAATCCGCGCTGTTTGAGAATCGCCTGCGCCTGCTTGATCTGGTCTTTCGTGGCGCGAAAGATCGGGCCGCGCTTTTTGGTTGTCTTGGTCGTCGTGTTTGAGTTTGCAGGCGAAGCCGTATTGGCGTTGGCGTTATTGTTCTGCGCTGCCGCCGTGATGGAAAGCGCGAGCAGTAGCAACAGAAACGCCGTGAGGGACTTTCTCATTTTTATTCTCCTCTAAGTTAGGTATGGAAGAAGCGTCGCACATGCGTGTTTTTGAGCGCCGAGGATGCGCCGCTTTTCCCTAGCCGCGCCATCATACGGACTCCGTTTAAGACTTTAAAGAAGAAAAACTCCGCACACCCCTTTTGCAAAAAGTTTGCATTTTAGCTTACTAACGGGGGATTCAAGATGGAGGCTAAGCCTTGTAGCTTCTTGTGTTTAGCTAGATATAATTTCCGTGGTTAAACTTGTTGTTATAATTTTAACACTATGTTATCATTCTTTTGGCGTTCTTTTCGAGCCGGGAAAACGACTCTTCAAAATGCCGCGTTCTTTTCCTACAAACTTCCGCTTTTGCGAAGTAAAGTCATGACCATTTTGAAGCCCCTTTGACCTGAACACATGGGTAGGTAGCATGAAAAAATTTCCACACGCATTCATCCTGACACTTCTCTGCACGATTCCCTCTCTGGCCCAATCTGGTACTGGCTACACTTTCGATAATTTTGATTTCGCCAACGGCGTTCGCATAGAAGTCCCGCCGCCAACGCCAATTGCCAAGCCCGGAAAGAAAGGCCGCCGGAATAAAATGGCCGAGGCAAACGGCCTCAACGTACAAACCGCGTCGCTTGCTTATTCAAGCGGGATAGCGATGAATCTCAGCCGCTCGCTCGATGGATTCACGACCGGAAATACGAATGTGGATTCCTATATCGCCGAATCGGCTACGCGTCACGGAGTTGACCCGGTCTTGATTTATGCGACGATGCATCAGGAATCTTCATTCAAGCCGCGCGCCCTGTCGCACAAAGGAGCGAGTGGGTTGATGCAATTGATGCCCGCGACGGCTGCCAGATTCGGCGTCAGCAATATCTGGGACCCGCGCCAGAACATTGATGCCGGAACACGCTACATGCGGTTTCTCTTAAATATGTTTGGCGGCGATGTGTCGCTTGCGCTAGCTGGATATAACGCTGGCGAAGGCGCTGTCTTGAAATATGGCCGCCAGATTCCGCCCTATCGTGAGACGCAGGAATACGTGCGTCGCATCACACGGCGATATTCCCTGATGCGCGATCCGCAGACGGCGCACACCGCGCGCAGCATGACGCGCACGCAGGTCGCCGCCGCGCAGAAGGAACCGGCTGTGCCGCTCACAGTCTACGAGCGTCAGGTATTTGCCGTGCGCCTGCCGGACGGACGCTTGCAGCTTGTCAGCCAGTAAAAGATTAAGCGCACCAAAATTTTCTGTTCAAAACGCGAGGCGGGGTTTGAAAAATCTCCGCCTCGCGTTTTAAGTTTCAGAGCGCGCGGTAATTCCTGTATCATGAGCTTCGGCGAGCGTCGTCCCTGTACGCTCTCAATTAATCGGAAGATCAACGGAGGCATGGCTTGATTGTCGAACAACGCTGCATTTGATTCCAACACACCTGCGCCCGGTCGCAGGCGGCGCGCGCTGATTATCGGAGGCGCGAGCGCAGCATCTTTGCGTCAACAACTTGCGGAGTCCGGCTATGAGACAGCCATCGCGACGATTGGTGATGCCTCGCGCCTGATTGCAGAGTTTGCGCCGGACGTAGCCCTGCTCAGTCTCGAAATAGTTGGAGCGGGCGCAGACAATGAAGGAGTCGCGTTAGCGCGTCACCTGCGCGCCGCGCCTGCGACACACGCGCTGCCGCTCGCCATCGTCTACGGCGAAGAAGAGCGCGTGATGCGCAGCGTTGCGCTCAACATCGGCGTTGACGATTGTTTCGGCGTGTGGACGCCGCATGAACAGATACTGGCGCGGCTCGACGCGCTCTTTTGGAGAATCGAAGCGGGCCGTCGGGCAGCTTCGATGGCCGGCGACCAGCGTTTGGAGATAGACAATTTTATAGTCTTGCTGGATGCCGTCCGCGAGGACATCCGCGAAGGAGCGAACGGAACCTTGGCTCTCGTCTATGCCGCCGCGCCGCACGGAGCAGGCAAGAGTTTCGACCGGCAGGCGCGCGACCGCACGCTGGCGGAAGCGCACGGATTCTTCAAGCTCAATTTGCGTCGCATAGATGCCGTGGGCTTTTACGGCCCGACGACCTTGCTCATGTACTTGCCGCGCATCAAAGCTCACGCGGCCAGAGACTTGCTCGGCAGGCTTCGCGATGAGTTTTTGTCTTCGCGCACGGGCAGCGACCTCGCCATTGGCCTCGCTTCGTTTCCCGAAGAGAGCAACGATGTGGAGGCGCTGATCGAGCAGGCAGAAGCGGCGGCAGGCGTCGCTCGCGCAGCCTCTTCGACCGGGCGAGTCATCACCTCTCAGGCGCAGAAGCCGCCCGCCGTACACGTTGCCGCGCCCGCGCCTGCTCCCAAGCAAGTTGCTCCGACGCCAGCCGCGCCTTCCCCTAGACGACCGGATGCGTATCTGTCAACGCACGCGCTCGTAGACAGGCTCGACTCTCCACTTGTGCGCGAAAAGAAAATTGATGAGGAGATGGATGCTGTCGCAGCTTTGCCCGCCGCAGACAGAGAGGCGTCAGAGCAAACTTCGGCGGCGACTCGCTCTGCCGCCGAAGCCGCTGCGCATGAGCGTGCGCGACGTGCGCGTGGAGCGATCATGCCGCGCAGGCTCTTGCTGACGGTTTCCGATGCCGCGCGCATGGCGCAGCTCAACTCTCTGATTCGTTCCGCAGGCTATGAAGCGCGCACGGCTTTTGACGGCCAGCAGGCTCTTGACCTCTTGCGCATAGAGCGTCCTGACTTGCTCCTGCTTGACTATGAGCTGCACGGGATAGACGGCGTCGAGATGCTGCGTCGCCTGCGCAAGCAGCATGGCGGGCAACTTACTTTGCCGGTCGTGATGTTGATGCCGTTGACGCAAGAGGTCGCACGCGATGAAGCGCTTGAGCTCGGCGCGCGCGGCATCGTCGCGATGCCTTACGACCCGGCTGAGCTGCTGGAAAGCGTGCGCCGCGCCGGAAGCATTGACTGAAGAGGAAAAAGCATGCACTGCATGAACTGCGGTTCTAGCGTTCGAGACAACGCGCGTTTTTGTGATAGCTGCGGCGCGACCATCGCAGACCCCGAAGCGACGCGCCTCGCCCCCCGCGCACAAGCGCAACAGCAAGCGGTCATGCCGCCACGCAGTAAAGATGAATCAAGCGATCTTGAGCGGACAATTTTCACAGCGCGCCCGACGATGATGTTTATCAAAGCAGGCTATATCGCCGCCGCGCTCGCCGCAGTCCTGCTGACCATTCTGTTAGCCATGCTGCTGCCCTCTGTGTCATGGTATAACTGGCTTCCCTTCGC
>JACMLC010000451.1 GCA_014379795.1 Pyrinomonadaceae bacterium | reverse complement strand
GCAGAGTTTGTTAAGCACCTGAACAAGAACAAAACAACCTTGCACGATAAGCCTCTTTATTTCGAGCGGGTGGCCGACGCTCTCTCAATCGAAGTTGCCATTCAATACAACGACGGTTACGACGAAAAAGTCTATTCCTTCGCCAACAACATCAATACCGTTGACGGCGGCTCGCACCTCTCCGGTTTTCGCTCGGCTTTCACGCGCACGATCAATTCTTACGCGCAATCCTCCGGCCTTGCGAAGAATTTCAAAGGCTCACTTTCGGGCGACGATGTGCGCGAGGGTCTCGTGGCAGTGATTTCGGTCAAGCTGCCCCAGCCGCAGTTTGAAGGACAAACCAAAGGCAAGCTGAATTCGGATGTCAAAGGCGCTGTCGAATCCTTCCTGAACGAGCGTTTGACGGAGTTTTTTGAGCAGAACCCCACGGTTGCCAAAAAGATTGTCGGCAAATCCGTTGACGCCGCGCGCGCCAGAGAGGCTGCACGGAAGGCGCGAGAGATCGTGCGCAAAGGGGCTATCGGCTCAACTATGCTTCCCGGCAAGCTTGCGGATTGTCAGGAGCGCGACCCGCAACTCTGTGAAATTTACATTGTAGAAGGGGATTCTGCTGGCGGTTCTGCCAAACAGGGGCGTGACCGGCGGAATCAAGCCATTCTCCCTTTAAAAGGTAAAATCCTGAATGTGGAGAAGGCTCGTTTTGATAAAATGCTGGGGCATGGCGAGATCAGAACGCTGATTACGGCCCTCGGAACAGGCATCGGCAACGAGGATTTCGATGTTGACAAGCTGCGGTATCATAAAATCATCCTGATGACGGACGCCGACGTAGACGGTTCGCACATCCGCACACTGCTCCTGACGTTCTTCTATCGTCAAATGCCTGAATTAGTTGAGAGAGGCTATGTCTACATCGCGCAGCCACCGCTTTTCAAAGTAAAACGCGGTAAGCGTGAGGAGTACATCAAGGACGAAAGGTCTATGGTGCGCTACATGATGCGGCAGGCGACCAGTGATATGAGAATCAAGTCCGTCAACTCGAAAGTCGCGATAGAAGGGAAAGAGTTAGCGCAAGCTCTTGAGCAGATGGTCGAGTTCAAACGCTACTGCGAAAAAGCTGCCCGCCGTCTGGGCGGTGATACTCGTTTACTCATGACCTTGCTGGAAGCCTTCGGCGGGGCTACGGGCGTCCTTCGCAAAGATGATGCGACGTTGCGGGGGGTTTTTGAAAATCAGAATGATGTGGCGCGCATCGAAGGCTTTCTGGATAAGGCAGGCTACAGGAAAACAGAGCTTTCCGTAGACGAAGAGCATGGCCTGTGGGAAGTTGAAGTCACAGCGGATACCGGCGTCAGCGTCTGTGTTGATTGGAACCTTGCCAGCTATGTGGAGTTTCAGAAGGCCATAGAGTTTTATACCAAGCTCGAAAACACACTGCCAGCGCCTTTCGTGGTGGGAGAAAACGGGTCAAGCGAGCAGATTCCGACGCGCGAGGCTTTGCTTGAGCGTGTCATGGCGGCTGCGAAAAAGGATTTGACCATTCAGCGATACAAGGGTCTGGGAGAGATGAATCCAGAGCAGCTCTGGGAAACTACGATGAACCCTGAGAAGCGGACTTTGCTGCAAGTCAAAGTGGATGATGCGGTCGAGACAGACCAGATTTTTACGGTTCTGATGGGCGATGCCGTCGAGCCGCGCCGCCGTTTTATAGAAGAGAATGCGCTGGATGTAAAGAATCTGGACGTTTAATTTATTTAAAGCAAGAGCTTCGGTGATCGAGTCAAAAATAGATGATTTGACACACCACGGCTTCCTTGCTTAAAATGAGATTCCTTTTCCTCCTGTGGATCTTAACCGCTGCATACCATCTCGCGTATGCAGCGGCTTTTTTCTGTTTAAAATCGAGTTGTTACTTATCGCCCTCTGACTTGCCTGTCTTGGTATATTCGTCAAGGTCTATGCGGTCAGGAGCGAGCACATTCTGCTGATTGTAATAGCCGCCGGGCGCGAATTGCCCGGACTCGCCAATATCAAGCGAACGGTCGTCATTCACCACTTCTTCAACCGCATCGGGCGCGGTCGCAGGCTCTAAACCTTGATCTTTATCGCCACTGCCTTCGACGGAAGATTTCAATTGATCGTCATTTGCCATTTGTCTGCTCCTTCGATTGTGGAATTACTGGTTGTGCTGTTGCGCCGATTCGCCAAAACGTTCGACGCGGAAACGAGAAAGCTTAAGCGTGTCGCCGGGCGCAATCCCGGCCTTGCGGGCTGCGATTTCAATTTGCTGCTCGACCGTCTCAACGCCTTCGATGTCGGGCAAGAGCAAGCCGCGCCGCGTCTCGCTTTCATCTTCGACTATGACACCGAAAATTTTTGGATCCAGTTCTTCGAGACGCGTCGGCTCAGGCGCGTGCAAGACATCAACAGAGTAACGTAAATTAGGCAGCTCATCTTTTGTGACGGGCGGAAAACGCGGGTCGCGCGTCGCGGCGTTGATGGCGTTGGCAATCAATTCTTCGGCGAGAGATTCGCGGACAGGCTCTATCGTGCCGATGCAGCCGCGCAAATCTCCGGTCAGAGTTTTAATCGAAACGAAACAGGCTCCCGGCTGGTTTAAGTTTGAAGATGGAGGTTTGACCTGACGCGCTTCACGAACATAAGTTTCAACCGCGAGGCGTGCCAGCTCGGGCAAGTTTGCACCCGACAAATCTTCATGCGCTGCTTGATTCAGTGCGATATGAGGCGCGCCACTTTTTTTCTCTGCCGCATGGGCGCGCGTTAATTGCGCTACCATGTAGCCGACGCCGAACGGAGCTTCGTAGCTTAGAACTTCGCACAGCGGAGACAAGCCGACTGTCACCCCCAAGGCCACAAGCATCGAGCGATAGCCGCATTCACCGGCCATCCTTCTCATCTCCTGCGGGATTTTGATAATGCGCTCAGGCGCGCAAGCGTGTATGGCCTCGACCACCTCTTGATCGAAAAAGTGTGCGTCCTTGTGGTAACCGGCGGGCGCGCCCGGCTTGAGCCTGTGGCTCAGATCGCCGCTGGCAACAAACGCGACGGGCTTATCCGACTTATCCGCAGCCTCCTTGATGCACGAGCCAAAGTTGAAATGGTCTTCGCTTGAAAGAAAAGTATAGCCGAGCGCGACGACGCGCCCGCGCCAACCGTTGCGTTGCAGAAAATAGAGCGGCACGGCGGTGCCATGATCCAGATCGTAGCCTTTGACGCCAGCGATCTCATAACCCCGCGCTGCTGCCGCGAGCGCGATGGCTGAGAGCATCTCTTCATCGAGCGGGGCTTCGACCTCTGTTTCAGGCGCGTTAAAATTAGCGAAGCTGCCGTAAAGTCTATCATCCTGATAAGCGACGAAAGCGCGCGCGTCGAGCGGCGCGTGCGGGGAAATCAGAACGACTGTTTCGGCTCCGCTCTGGATGATGCGCTCCGTAAAATCGCGCATGGCGTCTATCGAAGCGCGCACTTCTTCCGCCGCCTCGCCGCCGACTTCAGGAATCATGATTGGCGGATGCGGTGCGATACCGGCAAAGACTATGGAGCTGACGCTCATCGCGCTCTTCGCTAAATTCAGATGATGATGAAAAGGGATTACTGCTTCGCATTCTATCACACGACGCGCGCAACTTCGCAAGCCTCGAATTGCGCCGCGATGTGAAAGCCATTTATGATGATGCGCTTGGCGGAATCGGTATTATTTCAAAGCAGAGCGCGAGCGTGAATGGTGACTGAAAGGTTCGACATTTTAATCGTCGGCGCTGGGCCAGCCGGGTCGTTTGCGGCTGAGCGGCTGGCGCGCGACGGCGTGCGTGTGGCGCTCTTTGACGGGCGACCGGCGGGCGAGCCGAAGGCGTGCGGCGGCGGCGTGACTTCAAAGGCTCTCAAACAGTGGCCCCATCTGCTCGAAGCGGTCGGGCGCACGGTCGAAGAATTGGAAATGTATTCGCCCGGTGGAAAAATGCTTTTTCTAAAATTGGAAGAGCCTTTCGCCATCTACTCTCGCATCGCTTTCGATTCCTACCTGCGCGACCGCGCGGGAGAGGCGGGCGCGCATATCTTCACAGAGCGCGTTTCGTTTCAGCAGCGTAAGAGCGAAAAAGATGACTGGGTTGTGCGCGGCCAAAGCGGTGCGGAGTGGAGCGCGCCCTTGCTGGTCGCGGCGGACGGAGCGGGCAGCAGGATTGCGAAACTGCTGGCGGGCGCGCTGCCGAAAGAAGAGATGGAAGTCGCCTTTGGCTATCGCGCGCCGCTGCCGAAAGAAGAG
>JACMLC010000450.1 GCA_014379795.1 Pyrinomonadaceae bacterium | reverse complement strand
TTGCCGATCACTTTGTTTTTGAGATGCAGCGAGTAGAGCCTGAGTCCCGCGAGCGGATTTTTGACTTCGTGTGCGACCTGCGCGGCGACGCGACCGAGCGCGGCGATCTTTTCGTTATGCGCGAGGCGTTCCTGCATTTGCCGCAACTCCGCTTCGGCAGCTTTGCGCTCAGACACGTCTGTGACGAGCGCCAGCCCGGCCTTCCGGTCATCGAAATCCAACGTGTGCGTCGTGATTTCCACATCTATCAGCGTGCCGTCTTTTTTTCGATGCTGCCTCGGGCCGGAAGCGACCTCGAATAGCCCACTCATTTGAGCCAGCTCGTCAAGGAGCGCGGGGACGGCTTCGGCGGGGCGGATGTCCTTGAGGGTCATCGCCAGAAATTCTTCGCGGCTGTAGCCGTAATGCCGAATCGCTGCGTCGTTGACGGCAAGGAAGGCGAGCGTTTGATGATCGTAAACCCACATCGGCTGCGGGTTACTCTCAAACAATAAGCGATAACGCTTTTCGGATTCACGCAACTCGACGGTGCGCTCTGCGACTAAGGTTTCCAGTTGCTCGGTATGCTTTTTAAGCTCGATTTCAAGCTCAAGTTTTTCGTCGCTGAGCCGTTTGTTCTCGACCGCGCGCGCGACAGCCCTGATTAAAATATCTTTGCTGACGGGCTTGGAGATAAAATCGTAAGCCCCTGCGCGCACGATCTCCGGCATCTGCGAGATGTTAGGCTCGCCTGTGACCATGATGACGGGCAGGCGCGGCGCGAGGGAGCGCAATTCTTTCAAAAGCTCGATGCCGCTCTTGCGCGGGAGGATGATGTCTATGACCGCCGCGTCAATTCGATTCTGCTTAAAACATTCGAGCGCGCTGTCGAAATCCGAGGCGGTTAAAGTTTCGTAGCCTTCGCGCTTGAGAAACTCTGCCATCGTCCAGCGAATGTTCGGCTCGTCATCCACCAACAAGACTTTCGGCATATTCTCTCTCCTGTTGAGCGACTGCCGGTAGCTCTACGACAAAACGCGTGTAGCTTCCGCTTTCGCTCTCGACCGTAATCGTCCCGCCGTAATCGCGTATGATTCCGAAGCTCAGGCTGAGGCCCAGCCCCGTGCCGCCGTAATCGCGCCGGGTGGTAAAGAACGGATCGAAAATCTTATCCATGTCTGGTGGACGAATGCCCACGCCGTTATCGTAAAACTCAATTCGCACGAGCGGCTTGCCCTCGCGCTCTGCGGCTCGCCCTGTGATACGAAAGAGCAAGCCGCCACCGCCTTTGGCTTTGAGCGCGTGATGAGCATTGCTAATCATGTTGACGACCACCTGCCTGAGCCTTGAGCCATCGGCTTTGACCGGCGGCAAATCCTCCGCAATGTCTATCTCAACCTCTATGCCGTCCTTTTGCAGTTGATGCCCGAAGAGCGAGGTCGAGTTGTTGACGATCTCCGAGATGTTGACGCGCGTCAGCTCGTGCGATTCGCGGCGCGCGAAGGTCAACAGGTCGCGGACGATTCTGGTGATGCGCCCGCCCTCGTCTATGATGCCGTTGATGCTGCGCTCTTCGAGAGGCGTGCGCGATGCCTCTTCATCTTTGAGAAGCTGCGCGAAATTGATGATGGCGTTGAGCGGGTTGTTAATCTCGTGCGCGACGCCCGCCGACAGCTCGCCGATAGAAGCCAGCTTTGATGATTGAAAGAGCTGTCGCTGCATCTCTTCCTTCTCTTCCTGAAGCCGCCTGCGCTCGGACAAATCGCGGATGATTAAAATGACCAGCCGCTCATCGCCGGTCGAGAGCGTGCTGAAGGAAACGGAGACGGGAACGAACACGCCCGCAGGCGTTTGAATCGTCAACTCCTGCTCGCTGGATTCCGGCGCAGAGCTGACGACGAAAGCGGCGAGGCGCGCATACAACTCCGCCAGCATCCCTCTGATCGGGCATTGATAAAGTTTTCTGATGTCGAGAGGAGCGGCCTGTCCATGCTCTGCGTGAGCAATCGTTTCGTCAATCCATGCGGAAAGCTCAGGAGAGGTTGAGCCGTCCGCGCTGAGGCGTGCCAGCTCGCGCACGTCCTTTTCGATTAGCTCCTGCGGCTGGTAGCCTAAAATCTCGCCGAACTTTCGATTGACCTGCACGATTTTGTAAGCAGGAACCGCGACGACTCCGATGCCGTCGTTAGCATGCTCAAAGAGCAGGCGATAACGCTCTTCGCTCTCGCTCAGTTTGCGCTGCTGGCGACGCACGACGACCAAGAGGAGCGAGACGACAATGCTGTCAACCGTGACGGAGATGAAGAAATGCTCTGTGCGCTGCTGAATCAATCGCCGCCGCTCTGCATTCTCGACGCCCGGGTAGCGCGCGTCCACCCAAGAGTAGAACGGCTTCAAGAGAACTTTTTCCCAGAACAGAATAACGCCGACCGTGAGGGCTGTCGTGAGGAGAATAAAGAACAGAATAATTTTCAGATTATTCTTCTCATTGACGATTAAACCCTTCGGCAACTTCATCGCGACCTCCCCTCACGCGCTCGATAAATCCGGGCTTGTACAGCTCTTTCGCTTGACCGACGCGAAAGAGAGCAGGCTAACGATCATTGGGCGTGGCGGAGACGAAGCCCGCGCGGTGCTCGTGCTCGCGGACTTCCCAGACGACTGCGATTTTGTCTATCGCGACATAGCCCAGATGCCCGTCCTCGTCCCGCAAGTGCAGAACGCCGCCCTCGACCTTGACCACCTCGCCGCGCAGGCTCGACGCGCCGCCGCAGAAAATATCTATCCTGCGACCGATCATTCTGGAGAGAAATTCTTGCATAGATTCACCTCTGGAAAGCAGTGATAAGTGATGAGTGATAAGTGATAAGAAAAAGCTTTTCGTTTTATCTCATCACTTATCACTCATCACTTATCACTGTTTTTCCTGCTTCCACTCGTAGATTTGTTCGCTGCCGTTGCCATTGCTGACGACCGTTTTTTTCACTTCACGGAAAGTGATTTGCACGAGCGGGATCACGTTCGGGTCGTCCTGCTGCCTGCGCTCGAATTGCAGCACATCGTAATAAGCGCAGCGCGAGCGGTCAGGATATTCACGACAGACCGCCGGGCGCGCGTGATAAATGCCACACCCGCGAGTTTCCGGATTCAGGAACTGGCAAGCCTCTTCAAAGATGACATCCTGCTTGCGCCGCAGCACGCGCTCGTCGTTGTAGAGCTTGGTATAACGCCGCGTCGCCGTCTCGACATTGACGCCGAAATATTTCGCTAGCCGGTTAATATCGCGCTTGGTCACAACCACGCGCTCGTAAATCGAGCAGCAGTACGCAGGACATTTAGAGCAGTCGAAATAAACACGCGGTTGTTCGTCAGTTACCTTTTTTATCCCCATCGCTCTCCCTTTTAAAACAGTGACAAGTGATAAGTGATAAGTGATGAGATAAATACAAAAGCATTGCTCTTATCACTTATTACTTATCACTTATCACCTTCTTTTCGATTTCCGATATTCGCTTTGCAGCAGCTCCATAAACTCGCCGCGCCGGTCGTAGAGGCGTTTCGGTTCGCGCGGCTCGTGCCGTGCCAGCGCATAGGCCGTCATGATCGGCAGCGCGATTGTCGAATCAACATAACATACAACCGCATCCGGTAAACGATCCGGGTCAACCTTGCCCCAAGACACTGCCTCTCCCGGAGTCGCGCCCGAAAGTCCGCCCGTGTCGGAGCGCGCGTCCGTGATTTGCAAAAAGTAATCATGGCCGCGTTCGTCTATGCCTAAGACTTCCTGTATCTGCGGCTCTGTCTGGAGCATGAAATTTTTCGGGCTGCCGCCGCCCAAGATAAAGACTGCGGACTTGCCGCCGTGCTTCTTGCCCTTATCGCCGCGCCCGTGAATCGCGCCGCGCTTGCCCGCAAGGACAATCGCGGCTGTCTCATTAACGTCAAGCGAAGGGTCGAAGGCGAGCTTGTTGCCTTGCAAAGCTTTCGCGGCGACGTTCATGCCGATAGAGGAATCTCCCGGCGATGAAGTGTAAATCGGCACAGCGTATTCATAAGCGGCGGCGAGCAGCGATTTATTTTCCAAGCCCAGCTTGCGCTCGCGCTCTCTGACATAACGCCCGCAGAGATAATGAAACTCTGCCGTAGACATAGGCTTTTGAAATTCTTCGCCTGTGATGATCTGGCGAAAGAAGGCGTCCGTATCCAGCAGCACGCTGTAATCGAAAAAGATGTCGTAGATACGCACGACCTCTTCATCACGCAGCACGATGTCCGAAACCTGTGCGTTGCCCTGATGCATCGAGAGGCCGATACCAAAGTGCGTATCGTGATACAGGTTCGCGCCCGTAGAGATAATCCAATCCACGAAGCCCGCCTGTATGAGCGGAATCAGAGCTGAGATGCCAAGCCCTGCCGGGGTGAGTGCGCCCGTCAATGAAAGGCCGACCGTCACGTCCGGCTCAAGCATTTTCTGCGTCAAGAGCTGGCACGCTTCGCGCAGGCGCGCGCCGTTGTAAGCCATAAACGCATTGTCAACGAGGTCTGCCAACGCGGTCTCGCCCGTAATCGGCGCGGGATCAATCCGGTTTCCCTGCAAGAATTTACTTCGCTTCTTCGCCATCTTTCCCCTTTTCACGATAAGGATTTAACAGGGATGGACAGGGAGATTTTAGATTTGCGATTGCCGATTTGCGATTGAAAGCGGATAAATCAGAGATTTGAAATTAAATAATCTTCAGTCCTGATCCAATCGCAAATCGCAAATCGGCAATCGCAAATTCTTTCGTCCTGTCTATCCCTGTTTGGATTCTTTTTCTGCAAACTGTTCGAGACAAGCGCGGCACAGGCAATGCTCGTAACGCTCGCGCAAGCCTGCGCGCACGGCATCGTTCAGTTTTATCTCGCTGCACCAGCAGCCTTTCAAACGTGCGCCGCATGTAAACTCGCTGCCGCAGGCTTCGCATCTTTCGACACCGCAAGCGATTGGCGCGCTTATTTGATTTGATTCCTGCAAGCTCATGATGCTTTTCTCACTCGGCCTGTGCCTGACTCTCTTCGGGAGCGCGGCGCAGGCGCAGGCGCGCGATGCGGCGATTGTCCGCTTCCAACACTTCGACATTCAGATTGCGAAAAGTCAGATGCTCGCCCGCGCGCGGCACATAGCCTGATTCGCTGATGACCAACCCTGCGATGGTCGTAAAATCGTCGGCC
>JACMLC010000449.1 GCA_014379795.1 Pyrinomonadaceae bacterium | reverse complement strand
CCTGAATTTACGCAGCTTGATGTTGAGTTGAGCTTTGCTTCGCCGGAGATTGTTTACAGGCTGGTCGAAGGCTTGTTCGTGCGCGTCTTTAAGCTTATCGGCTCAACCTTGGAAGCTCCTTTCCAGCGCATGACGTATGCGGACGCGTTGCGCCGTTACGGCTCTGACAAGCCCGACCTGCGTTTCGGGATGGAGTTGCAGGATTTGACGGGCGCGTTTGCAGGCACGACTTTCGCGCCGTTCGCGGCTGTGATTGAAGGCAAAGGCGAGATTAAGGGCTTGGTCGCTCCGCAGGGCGCACAGCTTTCGCGCAAGGCTCTGGACGAGTTGCAGGAGGTGGTGAAGCGTTACGGCGCGAACGCTCTCGCATGGATTAAAGTGGGCGACGAGATTTCGTCTTCGCTCTTAAAAGTTCTGGGGCAGGAAACGATTGAGCGCGTGGCCTCAGCAGCCGGAGCCGTTAAAGGCGATGCTGTCTTAATCGTCGCGGGCAAATCGAAAGTCGTGGCGGCAAGTCTCGGCGCGTTGCGTCTGGAAGTCGCGCGGCGCGAAAATCTGATTCCCGAAAATGTTCACAAGCCGCTCTGGGTGACAGAGTTTCCGATGTTCGAGTTTCATGAAGATGACGGGCGTTATTACGCGATGCACCATCCGTTCACTTCGCCGCTCGATGAAGATTTGGAGCTTTTCAAACGCGCGATTGAAGAAGGCGAGACGCATCTGCTTGGACAACTGCGTGCGAAGGCTTATGACACTGTAGTCAACGGCGTGGAGGCCGCCGGCGGCTCGATTCGTATACACCAGCGAGACGTGCAAGGGATTGTCTTCAGAGCTTTGGGCGTCTCGCCGGAAAAAGCCAAAGAGCGTTTCGGCTTCTTTCTCGAAGCCCTCGAATACGGCACGCCGCCGCATGGCGGAATCGCCGCGGGCATCGAACGCCTCTTGATGGCGATGACCGGCATCGAGAACATACGCGATTTGATGGCCTTCCCGAAAACGGCTTCGGCGGCGGATTTGATGATAGACGCTCCCGGCGAGGTTGATGCGAAGCAGTTGGAAGAGTTGAAGCTAAAGATAGTTAAGGATTGAGCTAGACTTCGTTGCGCCGCCAACGTCTGTGCATGAGATATGCTTAGATTCAGTGAAGGCGAAAACTATTTTGAGCTTGAGGTTTCACCGGAGGAAGACGCAAACCTTCCTAGCTTTGACGATGCCCACGTCACCGTTGAAGTGTGTTCCAACGGCTTCCGAGGGCATAATGATTTGTGGGTATCGTCGAATAGCTTACATGATTTTTGCCGAGCGTTGGTGGCCTTAGAAGTATCACGACAGGGTATGGCTCAGTTAGAGTCTATTTCGCCCGGAGAACTACAGGTCAATGTTCACTCCGTTACTTCGCGCGGGCATATAGCCGTATCGGGTAAGATGGGCTATCTCGTGCAACATGAAAATGGTAGCTTCTGGCATGCGGTTGAGTTCGGTTTTGAGTTTGACCCATCACAGCTTGCCTCCGCTGTTAAGCTGCCTTGGGTGTCACGATATGTGGCCTGACAACTCATTTAATCAGAGCGGTTGGAAATCCATAGAAGCAATTATGCTAATGACCCAAGAAATCGGATAAACGATAAGACAGGAGAAAAACGTGGACGAGTTACTGACGAAAGAAAATCTTGAGTATCGCGCGATGGCGCGTGAGATTGCGGAAAAGCATGTGCGCCCGATTGCGGCTGAGCTGGATGCAAAGGCTGAATACCCTTGGCCGGTCGTGCGCGCGTTGCAGGACGCGGGCTTGATGGGCGTCTGGATTCCCAAAGAGTATGGCGGACGCGGCGGCGGCGTGATGAATTTGTGCCTCGTCGTCGAAGAGCTTTCCAAAGCCTGCGGCGGCGTCGGCGTCACTTACGCGGTCAACGCGCTCGCGTCTTTTCCGATTATAGTCGGCGGCACAGAGGAGCAGAAACAGAAATACTTGCCGGACATCGCTCAAGGAAAAACGCTGATGGCTTTCGGGCTATCGGAAAAAGCTTCAGGCTCGGATGCCGGAAGCTTGAAAGCGCGTGCGGAAAAACGCGACGGCTTTTATGTCTTGAACGGCGATAAGAAATGGAACACGAACGGCAACGCGGCGACGCTTTATTCAATCTTCTGCTCGACCAATCCTGACAGGGGCGGGCGCGGCGTCTCTGCTTTGCTGGTCGAGAAAGGCACGCCCGGTTTCGAGATCGGCAAGAAGGAAGACCTAATGGGCATTCGCTGCGTGCCAGTGCATGAATTGCATTTCGAGGATTGCCATGTGCCGGAAGAAAATCTGCTCGGCGGCAAAGAGGGCTACGGGTTCAAGCACGCGATGATGACGTTAGACCTCGCGCGTCCGGGCGTGGCGGCGCAGGCTTTGGGATTGGCACAGGGCGCGCTCGATCTGGCTGTTGACTACACTATGAAGCGCGAGCAGTTCGGGCAATCGGTCGCTTCGTTTCAGGGCATACAGTGGATGCTCGCGGACATGGCGACGAAGGTCGAAGCGTCGCGGCAGCTCATCTATGCGGCGGCGCGCGGGATTGATGCCGGAGCCAAGCATGTCTCGAAGATGGCTGCGATGGCGAAAGTCTTTGCGACCGACACGGCGATGTCCGTTACGACCGATGCCGTACAGCTTTTCGGCGGCTATGGCTACTGTAAAGACTATCCGATTGAGAAGTACATGCGCGATGCTAAGATCACGCAGATTTACGAAGGCACGAACCAGATTCAACGCCTCGTCATCGGCAGGAGTTTGATTAAGGAAGCCGCCGCCGGACAACCGCGCACGCAATCGGCTGAAGCATAATTCAGGGGGCGGGGGTCAGGAGACAGGGGACAGAAAGAAAATACCGGCCTCCGGCCCCCGCCCCCTGACCCCGTTTTCACGAGATGATTACGCTGCAACAAGCGCACGTTGAAGAGATGTATGCTCACGCGCGTGAAGCTTGTCCGGCTGAGTGCTGCGGTCTAATCGGCGGCGGCGCGGGCGGCACGGCGCGCTCTGTCTATCGCCTGCGCAATGTGGCGCGCGAGCGGCTTGTTACTTACGAAGCCGCGCCGGAAGATTTGTTCGACGCGCAGCGCCAGATGCGCGCGCGGGGCGAGCAACTGCTGGGCATTTATCATTCTCATCCACGCTCGGTTGACCCCGTGCCTTCCGGGACGGATGTTCGCATGGCCTATTATCCAT
>JACMLC010000448.1 GCA_014379795.1 Pyrinomonadaceae bacterium | reverse complement strand
TAAAGAATATCACATGATGCTTACGCCATATCAAGCGGCGAGCGTGTGAGATTAAGAGAATAAGATATGAAAGTCTAGCGGGTCATGGACTATAATCTTTCTCGTTATTGCAATCAGAGTCAAAGCGAGTAGATAAAAAGTGTCTAACGAAAAATCGGTTACGCTGGGTGAGGTGGCGCGGGCAATTGGCGGAGAATTGGCGGGCGATGAAGGCGCGGCTGTGATGGATGTCACGCATGATTCGAGACAGGTGCGCGCGGGTCACCTGTTTGTCGCCGTCAGCGGTTTAGAGAAGGACGGAAATCTCTTCATCATTCAGGCGTTGGAGAGCGGAGCGGTCGGTGTCATTTCGGAACAAGAGCGACCGGCGGATTTTGGCGGCGCATGGATAAGGGTGACGGACGCACGCCGCGCACTGGCTCTGGCCGCAGCAGAGGTTCATCAGCATCCTTCGCATGATTTGCAGCTTGTCGGCATCACAGGCACGAACGGCAAGACGACGACGGCTTATCTCATCGCGGCTCTGGCAGAGGCCGCAGGCGAAGCGGGAGCGATGCTCACGACGGTCGAGAGCCAGATAGGAACCGAGCGGCAGAAAGCGGAACGGACGACGCCCGAAGCCAGCGACACGCAGCGTTTCCTGCGCCGCGCCGTTGAGGCAGGGTGTAAGGTGGCCGTCATGGAATGCTCCTCGCAGGCTTTACATCTGCATCGTTGCGATGGCCTCCGTGTCAACATAGCGGTCTTCACCAACCTGACGCGCGATCATCTTGATTATCATCGCACGATGGAGAATTATTTCGCGGCAAAGCTCTGTCTTTTTGATGGCAGACTGGGCACAGAGCCGCACGTCTCTATCATCAACCTTGATGATGCTTACGGCGTTAAGCTGGCAAGCGAGTTGAAAGCGAAAGGACAGCGCGTCGTGAGTTACGCGCTTGAGAATGATGCTGATGTGACTGTGCGTGAGATTGAAATCACGCTGGAGGGAATGCGTTTTGAGCTGGTGACTCCTGTGGGGAACCGCACAGCGCTCTCGCCGCTGGTTGGCCGCCCGCATATCTACAACATCCTGTCGGCGGTCGCGTGCGGGCTTGAGCTGGGGCTTGAATTGGAAGCCATCGCGCGCGGAATTGAAATTTGTGCGGGCGCGCCCGGTCGCTTCGAGCGTGTGCCGCACGCCGGAGACTTTGCGGTCGTGGTGGATTACGCGCATACGGATGATGCTTTGCTCAATGTCTTACGCACTGCGCGCGAGGTTGCGCGCGGGCGGATCATCACAGTCTTTGGTTGCGGGGGCGACCGAGACCGCACGAAGCGCGCCCCGATGGGCGAGGCCGCAGCCTCTCTGAGCGATCTGGTCATCCTCACTTCAGACAACCCGCGCACCGAAGACCCGCTCAAAATTCTCTCGGACGCAGAAGCCGGGCTGCTCTCCGTCGGCAAGCCTTATCACAAAATCGCAGACCGCCGCGAAGCCATCCATCACGCGATTCGTCAAGCGCGCACGGGAGATGTAGTCATCATCGCAGGCAAAGGCCACGAAGATTATCAAATCATCGGCAGGGAAGTATTTCACTTCGACGACCGCGAAGTCGCGCGCGAAGCCTTACAGGGGCGCGGCCAGTAGCGAACAGTCTTCGCTCTGCCGCTTTGTTATTCCGAGTGAGCCGGAACAATAGTTGGCGCGTGAGGCGGCGTCCTAGCTCTTACGCAGACTTCGCTTTTTCTACGGTTGTATGTTAATTTCTGACTTTCACCGGTGGCTGTCCAGCCATTTCATCGAAGTAAGCTTTCCCCAAATCAATCAACCTAACGAAAGTATTTAATCCTTATGAAAATTAAGCTCATACCCTTATTAACGTCGCGCAGCTTGAGCGCCGCCATCTTCGGCCTGTGCTGTCTTCTTCTTGTGGGCGCGCTGTCTCCGGCTCCGGCGCAATCGCTCGGGCCGTATGATCGTGATAACGCCCGCTCCGTGCTCGATAGCATCAAAGACGACATCAGGAAAAACTATTATGACCCGAACTTTCGCGGCATCAATCTGGATGAGCATTTCAAACACTACGATGCACAGCTCAAACAGGCGCAGACGCGCGATCACTTGACGCTGATTATGGCGCAGGCGCTATTAGACTTTGATGATTCGCACACTTTTCTTCGGCCCCCGTCACGCGCCGCAGATATCCGGTATGGCTGGATCATGCAGATCATCGGCGATGGCTGTTTTGTGACAGCCGTGCAGGCGAAGAGCGATGCGGAGGCCAAAGGACTGAAAGTCGGTGATGCGATTCTGGCGGTAGATGGTTTTCGCCCGACCCGCGAGAATATCTGGAAGATGCTCTATCGCTATTACGCCGTTGCACCGGCGCGCAGCATCCGCCTCGTCGTGCAGAGTCCGGGCGACGCGCAGCCGCGCCAGCTTGATGTCGCTTCAAAGATCGAGCGGCGGACGGCGGCCATCCAGTGGGAAGAGTATGGATTCAGAGACGCCCGTCAGGGCTTTGAGGAAGAGCGCGACCGCTTTCATGAGGTCGGCGCTGACCTGCTCATCTGGAGGATGCCCTACTTTTACGCGTCCGAAGAGCACATAGACGGCATCATCTCCAAAGCCCGAAAATTCAAGACTTTGATCGTTGACCTGCGGAGCAATAGCGGCGGAAGCTCGAAAGTTTTGGAGCGTGTGCTCGGGTCCCTGTTCGATCACGATGTGACTGTTGCCAATATCAAGGGTCGGAAAGAAAAAGATAACAAGCCCTCGATTGCCAAAACACGCGGCGAGCGCAGTTTTAAGGGGAAGGTCATAGTGCTGGTGGATAGCGATTCCGGCTCGGCTGCTGAGATGATGGCGCGTGTCATTCAACTGGAAAAGAGGGGCGCCATTCTTGGAGACAAAACGGCGGGCAAAGTGACCGGAGCAAAGCACTTTGATTATCAAGCAGGCAACGGCGATCTGTATTTCTACGGCGCGAGCATCACGGTCATTGATGTCATCATGGGCGACGGCAAGAGCCTGGAAAAAGTCGGCGTTACCCCGGATGAATTGCTGGTTCCGGCGAGCGCAGACCTCGCTGCCGGGCGTGACCCGCTCCTCTCACGCGCGGCGTCGCTGGCCGGAGTCCAACTCACCTCTGAGGAAGCGGGCAAGCTCTTTCCGATCCTGAGAAAGAGCTTTTATGCTGGACAGCAATGAACTGTAGCACCTTATTCCAGAGCAGCGTCAAAGCGATCATCGTCGCTTTTATGCGGCTGTTTACAAACGTTAGTCCGGGGGCGGACAAAGGAAAGCTGTTTGAAGATTCCGACATTTGCGCCGAAGGCGCAGCGAGAAGGTAGCCAGACGTGCAACGTCTGGAAGCTTGAAGTAAAGGTTCGCGCATTGAAGATGCGCTCAGAATTGTCTGTC
>JACMLC010000447.1 GCA_014379795.1 Pyrinomonadaceae bacterium | reverse complement strand
AGCGCGCTCGGATGTGAATCATAAGGAAGATTATTATTTTCCTTGATGTTCAAATCAACCCAGATATTGCTCGTCATGGTTCCGTTGCTTTGACAGTATTCCAACATATCGGACGTGGTGGCATCGGAAGTCAGACCGACGACTACAAACTCGATTCCATTCGCTCTGCACAAATCGGACATCTCTTTGATGATGGCTTTGGTTACTTCATGACTATTTACGTGACGCTCTTCGTACCGGTTATAAGTGTCTTCCAGCATGTGTATGAATGCCGAGCGGCGCATCAAAGGGAACTCACGATATTCTATCGTATCCATAAACACATCGAGTTTGCCGTCGCCGGTCAGACGCGCATAGGGCTGATTGAGCGGCCCCAAATAAGCCGCTGGCGCAAGCATTTTTCGACGAATCCGGATAAAAGTATTTCTGACATCCTGCCACGAGCCATAGGCGAGAATGGCTAAGCGTGGCTTTTTCCCGCTCTCAAGCGCCGCTCGAAGTTGAACCAGAGAGTGCAAAGTGCCGTAGCCGCTCACCCCGAAATTACTCACTTCGTATTCTGGAAACCGCTGCTGCAACAACCATGTGTAGCCCTCTTCATCACTGACCGACCAGCCATACGTAATCGAATCGCCAAAGACCCAAATCTCTTTCTTATTATCACGGGGAGGATAAGTATTTAATGGATGCGTGACTCTCAAGGTATTGTCAAGGTTCGTGGTCTTAAAGGTAAAAGCATTATCAAGTGTAACCTTAAATTGCCCCGGCAGATGTGTGTAGCCAAGCGTCGGGTGGGCTGTATAAAACCGGCCTCCCGGCTCAACCACGATATTGAAGGTCTTTACCGTATAAGGCTGAAGACCCTTGAGGCGCGAAATAATCTCGGCGACAGCGAAGAGCAAGAGCGCGATGAAAGTATATGTGATGAGATAAAAGACGAATCGTTTGCGACGAGACAATGGAGCAGAGCTGCTGGTGGTGTTCATAACCGATCAAACAATATGTGAATCAAGGGTTGAAAACTAAACTTGCTGTGTGAAAATTTTCCGCTCCCTCTTTGCGTTCCCGGCGGTTAAACTTTTTCTTAAACGCAAAGCGCGCGAAGTTTTTTTACTCTTGTGAGAATATAATACTCATTCATCAGATACGCGAATCAAGTGTAGAAACAAATCAACAGCTTTTTCTTTGCGCTCTTGGCGTCTGTTCTCTTTGCGTTCTTTGCGGTTAATGGCTTTTTTAACGCAAAGAACGCAAAGGTTTTCGCGCAAAGAGCGCAAAGAGTTTCTACTCTTGATTTACATCAGATGAAAGCCGCGCTATTCGCGCTCCGGTCGAATGAAGAGACATCAATCGAGCATCTTGATAAGAACGTCTGCAAGCTGTAAAGGTCTTGACAAATAAGGGCAATGACCGCCGGGAAGCTCAATCGCCTCAACCCCGAGTCGTTCGCGCGCAGTGCGGCGTGACCAATCCGGCGAGATGGTGCGGTCGCCCGAGCAAACGATGTAAGAAGAAGGAACAACGGGTAACGCTGCGAGCGGAAAAATCTCTGTAATAGCTCCTTCCGCATACATTCCCAATCTGGTTGCCAGCCCCAAATTTATCACTTCAGGCGGACAGTCATGGAAGAGAAATTTTATAGCCACCTCATCATCCACTGACGGGTCTTTGCCAGCCCTGCACGTCGCCACCCATTCATGGTTAAGCATACTTGGGTCTGTAGCGAGTTGCTCCCTGATACTGGCTCCCGGCTTCGGGATTAAAGCGGCCAGATAAACGAGTCTGCGAATCGGGCGCAAGCACGGCACAAGGGGGATAAACATCCCGCTCGCAGAATGCCCGACCAACACTACATCATCGCGTGCATCTTCGAGCGCTTGAGCGATAATTTCCGCATACCTTGTTCCACTGGCGGCAGGCTCATCAACCGGCAGGCCCGGCGTGATCGTCTGATGACCATGCTTTTCAAGCTCCGGAACTAATAGTTTCCAGCATAGCGGATTTTGGGTTGAGCCATTAACCAAACAAAATATGCTCATCATTTCCTCTCAATCAGCAAGTAGCCGCCGAATGCTCGACTTAACCGGGAGGGAAATATCTGACCAAGCATTCAAGCTTGCGAATGAAGGACAAGCTCATTCCGCTCCGGTTGAATGAATGGTTGGGCGGCGCACGCACGCTCTCAGCGACGAGACGCTTTACCGCACCTCACTTTTTCTTAAGCCAATTTAGGTATTGCCGATGCGGCGGTAAGTTTTCATCAATAAATGAATTTCACCGTCACTAGCGGCCTCAATTTTTGGGTTTTATATCACGCAGCGTTGGACATTGCCATAGCTTCGGAGTTTGCCCGCCCGATGGCATGAGCATTACACTGACGCGGGTTTTTTGGATTGGTGCGAAATGGGTAAACACGGAAAAGTTCAAACGGCGTTGGAGTATCTGGCGGCGCGCACGATTCTGACGGGGCTGCGGTGGATGCCTAGAAGACTGTCTGTCGCGGCGGGGCGCGGAATGGGGCGCATCGCTTATGCTGTGGGCGGGAGGCTGAGGCGCGCGGGCACACGCAATCTTGAGCTGGCTTTTCCTGAGATGGATGCACATGAGCGCGAGCGTATCCTGCGCGGGTGCTTTAGGAATCTGGGAAGATTGCTCGGAGAGTTCAGCCATTTTGGGCATGCGACGCCGGACAGTTTGTCTCGCATCTTCGAGGTCGAGGGTTTGGAACATCTCGAAGCTGCGGAGGCGCGTGGGCGTGGAGTCATACTTTTCACGGGGCATGTCGGCGCGTGGGAGCTGACGAGCTTTGCTCTGTCTGCGTTGGGGCATAAGGTGGATTTCCTCGCGCGGCGGATAGACAATCCGTTGATTGAAGGGGTGGTGGAAAAGACGCGCACGCGTTTTGGCAATCGTTCGATAGACAAGCGCGCGGCGGCGCGCCCGATGCTGCGCACGTTAAATTCCGGCGGCAGGCTGGGCTTGCTGATAGACCTCAACACGCATCCGCACGAAGGCGTCTTTGTGGATTTCTTCGGCATCCCGGCTTTGACTACTTCAAGCCTTGCGACGCTCGCCTTGCGGACGGGCGCGGCGACGCTGCCGATCTTTGCGCCGTGGGATGAGGAGCGCGGGCGTTTCCTGCTCAAGATTGAGCCGCCCGTTTCCATCCAGCCGACCGGCGAGCAGGAAGAGGACGTGCGCGCTCTGACCGCCGCCGTCACTTCCGTAGTCGAAAAGTATGTCAGGCAATATCCGGAACAATGGCTCTGGATACACAAGCGTTGGAACACACGCCCCGCCGGCGAAGCAGACCTCTACGCGAGCCGCACACAAGAGATGAAAAGCGGCGCAGGCGAAGTCTTAACAGACGACCTCAAAGCTCAAGGTCAGGGCTGATTCAATCCTTTGCGTCTTTGCGAGAAAAGCACGTTTCACGCAAAGGCGCAATGAGTAAAGCTTAAGGCGCAAAGAAGAGTTAAGTCCTCTCTCACGCTCCAAATATTGATGCCACGAATTTAGCGTTTGTGGTGTTTATCATTCACAGAACATTCTACGCGTGTGTCAATTCGCTGTTCATTATTGGCCCACAGACAAATCAGATAAGGAAAGAGAGTCCATCATGAAGAGACCGGCTTACCTTTTAATCATCGCGCTGCTCTGCTTTCAACTTCTGCTATCTCCGGCTAACGCATTTACCCTACAACCTATTCCGGCGCAGGCTGCCGGCAAGTATGCGGATAAGATCAAAGCTTTTGAAGATTTCGTCCGGCAACAGATGGCGACAGAGCGCGTGCCGGGCTTGAGCATAGGCTTTATCAAAGACGATTTTATGTGGGCCAAAGGTTACGGCTACGCGGATTTGGAGAACAAGATTCCGGCTAAGGCCGAGTCGGCTTATCGCCTCGCGTCCGTCACCAAGCCGATGACTGCTTTGGCCGTGCTGCAACTCGCGGAAAAAGGAAAGATCAATCTGGATGCAGAGGTGCAGACTTACGTTCCTTACTTTCCGAAAAAGCCGT
>JACMLC010000446.1 GCA_014379795.1 Pyrinomonadaceae bacterium | reverse complement strand
GGCGGGCGAATCGAGCCTGTGCATCCCGACCACGTCTCTTATTATTCTTATTCGACCATACACCATTTGCTCTCGCGCGAGAATCTGGAGGTCAAGCGTTTCCTCTTTTACGATCTGGGGCCGGAGCATCGCCCGCACAATCGTTTTTATCTCAACTGGTTTAACGATTTCTGCATGCTTTTCGCTCCGCAGTTGGCGGACGGAATCATCATCGAAGCCTCTCTGGCATAAATCTCTGAAGGGGCTGATCGGTTGATGAGCGAAAAGCAGATTCATGTTGAGATCGTCGCGCCGGTTCATAATCGCCGGGAGGTAACGCTGCAATGTTTGCGCAGCCTCTCGCGGATTGACCGCACGGGGTTAAAAGTTCACATCATCATTGTTGACGACGGCTCGACGGATGGCACGAGTGAAGCTATTCGAGAGCAGTTTCCAGAGGTCGAGATCGTGCAGGAGGACGGCAGCCTCTGGTACACGGCTGGAACCAATCGCGGGATCGAGGCCGCGCTGGAAAAGAACCCTGATTATGTGCTGGCGATCAACGACGATTCGGTTTTCGATGACAAGTTCCTGCGCTTGATGGTGTCTTGCGCGGAAGAGAACCCGCAGTCGGTGGTCGGGCCGCTGCTCTTGCTCTGGGATCGCCCGCATCAGGTCTTTCAGGTCGCTCCGCGATGGCGAACATGGTATGGAGGCTGGCATCATTCTACCAGACAAACCGTGTGGACGATGCCGCGCGAGGCTTGGGATGTGGAAGTCATCGTCGGCAATTGTATATTGCTGCCTATCGCTGCTATCAAGCGTTTTGGATTGATGGATGCGAAGAGATTTCCGCATTACGGCGACGCTGAATACACTGTGCGGATGCGCAAAAATGGATGGCGGCTCTTGATCGAGCCGCGCGCACGCATCTTTTGCCAGCCCAACGCATTGCCGCCGACGCTTCACAAACAGTCTTTGAAAAAACTTCTGGAGATGCTGTTCTTTAACGAGAAGAGCATACACAGTTTGTCAAAACGCTGGCTGGTCAACTGGACGACCGCGCCGTCACGCATGCAAGGCGCGTTGGCCTTTGCGGTTTTTCTGGGTCGTCTGGGGCTGAAGACCGTCGGGCTGGCAGGCCGTTGGCCGAATGATTGGCCTGAAGAACCTCCGACTCCCACCCGCTCTCCCAAGCTTCCGGCAGATTCAAAAATTAAGAATGTCAAACAAAACTCCGCCACAGAGATTTGAGAGGCCCGCAGAGCAGCATAAAGAGATATAGATAATAAATTGCCACTAGCTTTAGCTAGTGGACGGGATGGAATAACAGAAAGCAGGCTTGAGCCAAAATTTAAATAAATCCTAATCCTTATTGCTTTAGCTTAAATCGTTCGGCTAAAGCCGAAAGCCTAGGGGCAAACATTTCTCCACTAGCTAAAGCTAGTGGCAATTTAAGCAATCCAACAAATGAATGAGAGGAAGGGCAAGAAGGAAGTTCTGTATGTGTGGCCTTACTTAAATTGGGGCGGCGCGCAAATCTATTTTATGGGGCTGATGAAGCTGGCGCGAGCGCGGTATGCCGTCAGCGCACTGATGCCAAGAGGCTCTGCCGACAGGGTGCTTGGATATATGCAGCATCTGGGTGTTCCATGTGAATTCTTTGACTCGCACTTTGACAACGCACCCATACACAATTTGCGGGACAAATTGCGTCGGCGGCTTAAAAAGGCTCAGACGGATTTTGCGATTGCGCGTCATCTCGGTTGGAGCAGGAGACGGCGCGCGACTTTGCATGTAGACATAGGGCCGTGGCAATCATTCTGGCTGTTGCTTTATCTTTCATGGCGCGGGCAGGTTTTGGTCACACTGCACACGGCGCTGCCGCAGATTTCCCTGAGCCGTGGCTTCGCGTGGAAATTGAAATTTAATATTCTCGGGCGAATGAAAGGCTTTCACCTGCTGGCCTCGAACCGGGACGTGAGAGAGAGTTTGAAACCTTTTCTTTCGGAAAAGATTGTTTCAAAAATCAGGCTGGCTTATTCCGGCGTTGATGTCTGTGAGATCAAAGAGGCGCTGGCGCCGGAGTTTAATCGCGCAGAGCTGTGCCGCAGGTACGGGCTTCCTACTGACCGTTTTTACGTGTTCGCGGTGGGACAATTTATCGAGCGCAAGGGCTGTTGGGTGTTGCTCGAAGCCGCGCAAAAACTCATGCGCGAGCATCCTGAGATGATGTTCGTGTGGATTGGAACCGGTAAGCTTGACGAAGAAACAGCGCGGCGCGTCGAAGAATACGGCTTGAGCGATTCCTTTCGCTTGCTGAGTTCGGATGAGATCGGCCAGAGCCGTCTTGATTTGCTCACGCTGCTGCGCCTCGCGGACTTGTTTGTCTTGCCAAGCTCAAACGAAGGCTTGCCGGTCGCGCTGCTCGAAGCGATGGCGCTTGGCAAAGCTTGCATCGCATCAAGAATCAACGCCATCCCGGAGGCAGTGACGGACGGGGAGACGGGCATTCTTATTCCGCCGGGTGACAGCGCTTCTCTGGCAAACGCTATCGCGAAGATGTTGGCGGATGATGTTGCGCGCGTTTCGCTCGCGCGTGCAGGGCAGGCTCATGTGCTTGCTAATTTTGACGAGCGCAGGACGGCGCAAATTACCGTTGGCCTGTATGATGAATGCGCCCTAGAGCGTGTTTGACGCATGAAGAGAATCAGTTTATCGCGAAATGTTTTGGCCGGATTTCTCTCGTGGCTTTTGCCGCTCGGGTTTACGTTTGCGCTGACGCCGCTCATCGTGCATGGTCTGGGGGCTGAATCTTATGGTCTCTATGCATTGGTGATGGGTTTCGTCGCGTATTCTTTTACGTTCAATGTCGGTCGGGCGATTACCAAATACATCGCTGCTTACAGGGCGAACCAGCAGACTGAGCGGGTTGGAGAAGTTTTATCAACTACTCTCATCATCAATCTTGTCGTCGGCGTGTTGAGCGCGGGCGGGTTGGCGCTCTCTGCCGACGTGCTTGTGACGCGTGTGCTCAAAATCACGCCAGAGCTTCAGGCGAATGCGCGGCTGGCTTTTTATCTCGCGGCGGTGGCCTTGCTATTGACAGTCATCAGCCAAGTCTTTAATGCAGTGCCGCAGGCCGTCCAGCGTTTTGATGTTTATGCGCTGATTACGACCTGCACGGGGATTGTGACGATTGGCGGCAACGGCATGCTGGTCTGGCAAGGGTTCGGCGTCAAGTCGCTGGTCGCCTGGAACGCGTTTGCGACGGGGCTTTCGTGCGCGGCTTATTTTATTGCTGCGCGGCGATTGCTGCCGGAAGCGCGACTGACTTTCCGGCTGAAGAAAGATTTGCTCGTCGGGATTTTGCGTTTTAGCGGAGCGGTCATCGCTTATCAGGTGCTGGCAAACCTGCTTCTCTTGTTTGAGCGCGGTTGGCTGACGCGCACGCTCGGCCCTGCCGCCGTCACGTTCTATGTCGTCCCGATGACGATTGCTATCTACATACATGCTTTTATCTCAAGCCTGACGCTGGTGATTTTCCCCTTAGCGAGCGAGGCCGGTGCGCAACAGGACACAGCGCGGCTTCATGCCATCTACACGCGGGCTTACAAGTACATCAGCATGCTGGTGCTGTTTCTGACCGTGACGTTGATAATCGGAAGCTATCAGATACTCTTTAACTGGATGGGAGCGGAGTTTGCGCGCAACTCTAGCAAGGTGTTGATGATTCAGGCCGGAGTGTTTGGCCTGATCGCGTGGGGCATCGTGGCTTGGCAGATAGCGGATGGAATTGGACATCCCGGACGCAATGCGTTGCTGATATTATCGTGGATAGTGATTGCCGTGCCGTTGATGCTCTGGCTGACGCCGCTGCTGGGCATTGAAGGGATGGCGTACGGGCGGCTTGCCAGCGCGCTCACCATTCCTTTTTATATAGCGCTGACAGAGCGTCTGGTTTTTGGAAAGATTCTCTGGCGGTTCTGGCTGCGGACGGGCTGGGTTTTATTGCTGGCGGGCGCGGTGATGGCTGCGGCAGAGTGGTTTCTTTTTTACAAGCTGCCCGCCGGATGGTTGTGGCTCATCATGAGCATCAGCGTGAGCGGCGCGTTATATTTTGGCATCATCTGGACTGTGGGATTTCTGGACAGGGAAGAGCGCGCTTGGCTGCGGCAGCTTGCAACACGGCTGACGAACAGTTTGAGAGCGCAGAATTTGAGCGAAAGAATCGGTTGAAAATTTATTTTCAGAAGAGAGAAACTGAATGAAAGTTGTTATCTTATGCGGCGGGCAGGGAACAAGGCTTCGCGAAGAGACTGAAGTCAGGCCAAAGCCGATGGTTGAAATCGGCGGGCGACCGATTCTCTGGCACATTATGAAGCTGTATGCTCATTATGGCCTGAATGAATTCGTCCTCTGTCTGGGTTACAAAGGCCATGTCATCAAAGATTTTTTCGTCAACTACGAAGCGCGCATGAATGATTGCACGGTTCGTCTGGGAAAGCGCCCCGTCGTAGATTTTCACCACGGCCATGGAGAAGACGGCTGGACTGTGACCTTAGCCGAAACAGGCGAGAGCGCAATGACGGGAGCGCGCGTGCATCGCGCCTCGCGTTATTTTGACGGAGAAACTTTTTGTCTGACTTATGGCGATGGTCTTGGCGATGTGCGGATCGAGGACTTGCTTAAATTCCATCGCTCACACGGAAAGATAGGGACGGTGACGGGCGTGCGCCCGCCGGGACGTTTCGGCGAATTGCACATAGCGGGGCAGCAGGTCGCATCTTTCGCCGAAAAGCCGCAGGTCACGGAAGGCTTTATCAACGGCGGCTTCTTTGTCTTCGAGCCGGAATTTGTGGAAAAATATCTGGACGATAGGGAAGACCTGACTTTGGAGAGCGAGCCATTGCAACGGCTCGCAGCCGACGGCGAATTGATGGTCTGCCCGCACAATGGATTCTGGCAGCCGATGGACACCTATCGCGAATGGAAGCTGCTCGAAGACCTCTGGCAATCCGGCGACGCGCCTTGGAAAGTTTGGGATTAGAAATTTTTATATGCGAATCAAGGGTAGAAACAAATCAACAGCTTTTTCTTTGCGTTCTTTGCGGGGTTTCACTTTGCGGTCTTTGCGGTTAAAGGCTTTTTTAACGCAAAGGGCGCAAAGATTTAAGACGCAAAGCACGCAAAGATTTTCTACTCTTGATTTACATTTTTATACTGAGCGGTAAAAGGAGTCACTGATTTGGCTGTTAGCGAGAAAGAACTGTTGACGGAGTTTGAAGGACAGCTTGAAAGGCTCGACATCAAGCTCTTTGAGAAGATTGCGAGCCAGACGACCGACAGGGACAAGCGTTCTTTGTTGGCCTGCCAACTGGCCGTCAGGATTTTAAGGCCGACTTATACGTATCTTGAAATCGGCTCGTATCTGGGCGGCAGCCTTCAGCCGTATTTGCTCGATGCGCAATGTAGCCACATCTACTCGATTGATAAAAGGCCGCCGTCACAGCCGGACGAGCGCGGGATGAATTATGAGTATGAGAACAACTCGACACAGAGAATGCTCGACAACTTAAAGCAAATTTCCGAAGCAGGGCTTTCCAAGATTAATTGTATAGATGATGACGCAAGCAATATCTCCGAGTCGCAGATACAGCATCGCCCGCAAATCTGTTTTATTGACGGCGAGCATACTGATGAAGCCTGCTTCAACGATTTTCTGTTCTGTCTGAAGGTGGTGGACAAAGACGGGATTATCGTTTTTCACGATGCTCCGATTATTTATAACGGGCTGGAGCGCGTGACCTCTTATCTCAAAGCGCAACGGGCGGATTTTCGCGCTTATATCCTGCCTGATTCGGTTTTTGTCGTCGAGCTGAATGATTTTCGGATGCACGAAGTGCCGCACATCAAAGAGATGCTGGTAAACAATTACGTCGCATACATAGCTTCGCTTCAGGCCAACGATCATTTCCGCAATTTTGCGAATAAACCTATTTTCCAGTTTCTGCGAAATGTGAAGCTGAAATTCACGCGGAGCAATGTGAGCAATTAAGAAAACTAAACCACAGAGACACAGAGGCACGGAGATGAAGAAGGTAAAAGGTAAAAGTAAAAAGGTAAAGTTAAGAAGGGCATTCGTTCCGGTTTTCACTTTTGCCTTCCTCCGTGTCTCTGTGTCTCTGTGGCCTTTCCCGTTTTTGACATTCCATCGGCGTGCAAGTAAATTATCCGCTTTCGCCCTGTAAGTGAAAGTCTCCCTTCGAGATTCTAATAATCAAAGTGACGCGAATAAATGCCCTCTGTTTCTAAATGGCTGTCTGCGCAGCGCAAGAATATTTTGCTCTCGTTGGTCAGCATTCTCGTGACGCTGCTCTTGGGCGAAGCCTGCCTGCAAATTTATTATCGTTGGAGCATGAAGAGCTGGTTGTGGAACTACAACGCTTTTCACGTCACGTTCGTGGCTCCCGTTAATGACCGCAGGCAATATGCCCTGCGTCCCGGATTCTCGGACTCGCAGATCGGCGTCACTGTCAATCAGAAGGGCTTGCGCGCGCCCGCCACGATGTCTGAGCCGGACAGGCAAACGCCGGTCGTCGTCTCGCTTGGAGATTCAAAAGCTTTCGGGTCGGGCGTGCGTGACGAAGAAACTTATTCGTTTCAGTTAGACCAGACGCTCAAGAGCAAAGGTTCGCAGCTTCGCGCAGTCAATGCGGGAGTCGCTTCCTATAACATGCGGCAGTCGCTGGATCGTTTCCGCTTGGATGTGCTGCCGAATTACACGCCCGCAGTGGTGACGCTGCAAGCAACTTTTAATGATATTTCTTTGCTGACCTATTACCGCGAGCAGTGGAACCCGGAGCGGACTTGGGCTGATGTGCGGTACGCGGGCTTTACGCCGCCGCTGCCCGTAATGCAAAAGCTTGCGACCGTCTATTATTTGAACCGCGCGGCGGCGAGCCGCTCGCAACAGGGCGGCAGTCGCGGGCAGGATGTGACGTATCAACCGTTTGCGGATGCAGCGATGCTGGCTCATCTGCACGGCGAGATGGAGTCGTTCATCGCTTCGTGCAAAGAAAAATCTATCCCCGTCGTGCTGATTCCGATTGATCCTTTTTACTATCAGACCGCTAACATGGAGAAGAATCCGACGCTTCCCCTGTGGGCGCAGGATCAAAAGTATGTCGAGCTGTGGCGGGACATGATCTCGCATTACGACAGTTTGCTGGTTGAGCTAAGCGATAAACATGACTTAGTATACTTCTTTGACACGCGCAAGCTGATGGACGCCACTGACCGTGGCAAGATGTACGTGGACGCTTTCCATTACTCGCCCGAAGGCAACCGGCTGGTCGCAGAAGGTTTGTACGAATTTTTAAGCAAAGAAAATTTGCTGGCTCCAAAGGCGTCTGCGCCCCAGAGCGGAGCGGGGAAATAAGCAGCCGAATTCTTTTGTCGTGAGGATGTCTGAATGATTTCTGATTCGCCGTATGACGTTAATGAGATGGCCTTGTCGCCCTTCGCGGGAATGTTCGCGGGACTCGTCGCGGCATTTTTGATGCTGGGCGTGGTCATTCTGATGGAGCCTTATTCGGGCTTGTCTGTGGAAACAGTGCTCAAGCAATTCGCAACGCTCGTCCTGCCCAAGCGTTTTGAGCAGATGGAAGCGAATACGCTGATGCTGATAGGGCTTGGCGTCCATCTGTTGTTGCGCCTGTTGGTGTCTCTTTTGTATTCGGTCTGCCAACAACGCATTCCGACCAGAGGCCTTGTCGCGGTCGGTATATTTTTCGGATTCATTTTATGGATTACGGGCAGCGTGATCATCGGAACGCTGCTCGGCGCAGAGTGGCGCAGTGCGTCTCGCTCGTGGACATGGCTGCTGGCAAATCTGGCCTTCGGTTTGTGCCTCGCAACCTTCTCGATGATTGCACTAAGCAGGCGACCCGCCACGAGCGTCGCCGTGCCACGGGATTGATTTTAGTTTGGTAG
>JACMLC010000445.1 GCA_014379795.1 Pyrinomonadaceae bacterium | reverse complement strand
GAAAGGTATCTCTGCTAAGCCCGCCGCGTAATTGATAAAGCCGTGCGGGCTTGAAGGCGTCAGGCGAATCGCAAACAAGACCATAAAGCTTGAATGCCTTGAGAGAAATTTGTGCAGCCTGCCGTCACGAAACCGCGCCACCCACGCGCCGCCCGCAAAACGCGCGACCGCGTAGCCGAGCGAAGTGCCGAGCGCACACCCCGTCGTCGTAATCAGCGCAGACCAGTGCGGCGGAAATAGGAGCGGCGTGATAAACAAAAAGGCTGAGGCCGGAAGCGCGAACGCCCACGCCGCCGTCATCGCCGCGATGATTAAGACGGGCGCCCATAGATTGAATCTCAGAGCCTGCAAATTTTCCTGCGTCACCATCTCGCTCAGACCGCTCCACCTGTAAGCGATGAGGACTAGAGCCGCGAGGCACAAGGCCGCTACGGTGCGAAGGATTTTTTCCTTGCGCGAAAGGGTTTCCGGCGAGAGAGCTGTAACGGTGGACTGGGACATTTTTTCCGCGAGACGCAAAGCAGAATTTAAGAGGCAAGCTGTCTTAAAGTTTAAATTCGGAATAAAGGTCTTCTGCTTTTACAAAATTCTTTTTAACTAAAAAGCGCGCATACAGCAAGCCGCGCGGAGTGTTCGCGCGTCTTAATGTTGGATGACAAAAGAGAGCAGGCTCGGTTATGATGTGCGCTCTAAAGCTTATTTCATGAGCGTGGGCATGATTCAATCGAATCTTAAATCTTTGGTCAATCGCCGACGCCGCTTTCATTCCAATAGCTAAATTATACTGATGTCAGCCATCGAAGAAACTAAAACCACCCCGACGCCCGTTTCTCAAACGGAAGCGCGTGCCAAACCTCAAGCGCCAGCGACTCCGGTTTTGAATCGCCTGCTCAACTTTCTCAGCTCCGTGCGCTTCGGCGTGACGCTGCTGATCTTGCTCGTCATTGCCAGCATGATCGGCATGCTCATCATGCAGCAAAACGTAGAGGGCTTTGATAAATATTTCGCGGAGCTGACGCCTTCGCAGAAATTGCTCTACGGCTCGCTTGGCTTTTTTGATATTTACCACGTGTGGTATTTCAACGCGCTGCTGTTGATCTTGTCGCTCAATATCGTGCTGGCTTCGATTGACCGCTTTCCGAAGGCCTGGACTTTCGTCTCGCGTAAAAAGCTGGAGGCGTCCGCGAACTGGCTCAAGGGTCAGGAGCAAAACGCGTTGTTGAAGCTCAGAGGCGAGAGCCGCACGATGATCGTCGAGCGCATCGGGAGCGCGGCGCGCAGCCTCGGATTCAAAACCACTATCACGGAAAAGGGCGGGCGCACCTTTGTCTTTGCGGAGCGCGGAACGTGGAATCGTCTCGGAGCTTACGCAGTGCATGTAGCTCTGTTGACGATTTTTCTCGGAGGCTTTCTGACCGCGCAGTTCGGGCGCGACGGGCAGATGCCGCTTCAGCCGGGTACGACCACTTCGGAGATGACCAATCTCACTTTCAATCTAGACGAGATTTCCAGAGTTCCCGTCCAGCTTCCCTTCTCCGTCACCTGTCTGGACATACAGCAGAAGCTGATTCGCAAGGAAGGGTCAATCATGGCGAACAACACGATTGACTGGCTGACGAGAATCAGGATTAAGGACGAGTACGGCGAGCGCGACGCGCTGGTCAATCTGAATTACCCTTATGATTATCGCGGCTACAGGCTTTTTCAAGCGAGCTTTATCTCTCTCGGACGGGCGCGCAACATCACTCTGCGCCTGACGCCGCAGGATGGCGGCGCGGCTCAGGACGTGACCATCAAGCGCGACGGCTCTGCCAAGCTTGCGGACGGAACGCAGATTAACTTCGATAAGTTTCTTCCCGACTTTGCCATCGGACAGGGCGGGCAACCGGATACCAAGAGCGGAGATTACAATAATCCTGCCGCTGTCCTGACGGTCACGACTCCGGCGGGTGAAGTAAAAAGAGCTTACGCTTTTGCGTCGGAACTGCCTGAAGGCGCGCCCGTCGGTGCGCCCGTCGCTGGCTACAAATACCGCTTGATTGATTTTGAGAAAGTGCCGGACGCGCATGTCCTTGCG
>JACMLC010000045.1 GCA_014379795.1 Pyrinomonadaceae bacterium | reverse complement strand
TCATCGGCACGGAATGGGGACAGAATGGAGACTTTCCGGCGCCGGGCGATTACGACAACGACGGCAAGAACGACTATGTCGTGCAGCGCAACGCTGGCGGCGGACAGGCTATCTTCTTCTTCAACAATACGACGGCAGGAGTGTCCAGCCTGATCTTTGGCACGCCGACAGATGTCATCGTGCCCGGCGATTATGATGGCGATCAGAAGACGGACATCGCGACCGTCAGAGGCAGCGGCGGAGCCATCCTGTGGTTCGTGCGCAACAGCAGCACCGGGACGACCAACCAATTCACGTTTGGAGCCTCGGCGACGGACTTTATAACGCAGGGCGACTGGGACGGCGATGGCAAGACGGACATCGGTGTGTGGAGACCGAACGCGGATCCGACGCAGAACTTCTTCTTCTGGAGAAAGTCATCGGACGGCACGGCGGCCTCGGCAGAGTGGGGATCGAACGGAGACTATCCGCCCGCTAATACCAACACGCACTAAGGCTCGCAGCATCACACAACCTGAGCGGGTAAAAGCTTAGCTCTGACCCGCTCATCATCAATAAGGCTGAGGCGCAAACAGCGCCTCAGCCTTATTTTTTATCGCGCCGGAATGCTTATACAGCATCGCTCTCAGCAACCATCAAGAGATTGCTGCTGAACTGCTCGCGCTCGTCCAGCCATGTGCGTGCGCGCACGAATCCGGTCTCTTCCGCCATCCGCGAGAGTCCCGCCAGATCGTACTTGTAAGAGTTCTCAGTATGAATACGCTCGCCCTCAGCGAAATGAATTTCCAGACCGGGTTTGCCCATTCGCACGGACTGCGCGCGTTGGCTTTCGATATAAGTTTCGACGCATCCTATCTCAGCGTTGTAAGCGACATGATGCCGGAACGCGCGCGTATCGAAATTCGCTTCCAGCTCGCGGTTGATACGCACCAGCAGATTGAGATTAAAAGCTGCTGTGACACCGAGCGCGTCGTTATAAGCTGCTTCGAGCACGGCTGGCTCTTTCTTCAAATCCGCGCCGAGCAGCAGGGCGTCGCCCGCGCGCAGCACGCTGCGCATCGCGCGCAAAAATCTCTGCGCTTCGTCCGCGTCAAAGTTTCCTATGTTCGAGCCTAAGAAAAGCGCGAGCGTGCGCGTGCCCTCCGGCCTTTCATGAAGCGCGGCCAGCCCGTCGTAATAATCTCCCGCATAGGCTTCGATGCGAAGTCGCGGATAGGATTGAAGGAGGACGCGCGAGCTGGTCTCAAGCGCGGTCGCGGAGATGTCAACGGGGACAAAAAGCAGCTCGTCCTGTTGTTTCAAGAGGGCTTCGATAATGCAGCGCGTTTTGGATGCGCTGCCGCTGCCCATCTCAAGCAGCGTCTTCGGCCCCTCCACCGCGCGGACAATCTCATCCGCATAGCCGGTCAGGATTTCATTTTCGGCGCGCGTCGGGTAATACTCAGGCAGCAGGCAAATGGCCTCGAAGAGCTGCGAGCCAAGCTCGTCGTAAAAATATTTCGGGAGCAATTTTTTAGGCTCGGCCAGCAGCCCCGCGCGCACGTCTTCCGCGAAACTGTTGCGCGCCTCGGCCCGTGCAAGGTTATGTATGCGCAGCCTGTCGGCAGACGCGCCGGGGTAAGTTTGCGACATTGATTTTCTCCGGTGCTATGATAGCTCATCACGATTCATTATCAACACGCGCGGGCATTTTCTAAGTTAAGAATGCAAGACAAGACTCAGCCACAGAGACACAGAGGCACAGAGATGAAAAAGGCAAAAGGTAAAAGGCAAAAGGCAAAAGTGAAGAGGGCTAGAATGTCTTTCTTCTTTTTACCTTTTACCCTTTGCCTTCCTCTGTGTCTCTGTGGCTAATCTGTAGTTGTCTTTGGTGCTCTAAAGCTTCGCACGCAAAGTCTGTGAGACAAACAGTGTCGCATCAAATCAAAGAAGAGATTGCACAACAAATGACGGCGGCTCGTGCCGATACGCTGAGGCTGTTCGACATGGCGCGCGAGGAAGATTTGCATCAGAGTCCGGGCTTCGGTTTTCGCCCGATTATCTGGCATCTGGCGCACATCGGCGTCTTCGAGGGCTACTGGCTGCTGCAAAAAATGCAGGGCGAGCGTGCACCAGACGAAAGGTACGAGCGCATCTTTGACCCCATCAACACGCCGCGCGAAGAGTCTGTCAATCTGCCTTCACGGCAAGAAATGGAAAGCTATCTCAAGCGCGTGCGTGTGCGCGCGACGGATTATCTGGACAAAGTAAATTTCGATGAGATGAATCCACTGCTGCGTGATGGTTATGTATTTAATCTTGTGTTGGAACATGAATACCAGCATCAAGAGACTCTGGCCTACTTGCTTCACCTGCTCGACCCCGCGCTCAAGTCGCGCCCGTCGCCCGCAAAGGAAGATGAGAGCGATGCTGTCTTTACTCAAGCTGCGACAACGCCGTTGATGGTCACGGTTGAAGCCGGAGCGTTCGAGATGGGCTGCGTCTGGGACACCTTTGCTTATGACAACGAGCTGCCCGCGCACGCTCTTCATCTTCCGGCTTTTAAGATGGACAGGCTGCTGACAACGAATGAAGAGTACGCGCATTTCATCAGCGAAGGCGGATACACGCGGCGCGAGTGGTGGAGCGCGGAAGGTTGGGAGTGGAAGGAAAAAGAAAATTGGACCAGCCCGCTGTATTGGAAAAATGAAGCCGAAGCGTGGCGCGTGCGTTCGATGTTCGACGAAGGCAAGTGGCAGCCTGCGCATCCGGTCACGGGCGTGAGCTGGTACGAGGCCGAAGCCTACGCGCGTTTTAGCTCCAAGCGACTGCCGACCGAAGCCGAGTGGGAGAAGGCCGCTTCATGGGATGCCTCGCAAAATCAGAAGCGCCGTTTCGCTTGGGGCGATGAGAGTCCGACTTCCGC
>JACMLC010000444.1 GCA_014379795.1 Pyrinomonadaceae bacterium | reverse complement strand
TGACTCGATGGAAAACGTCAACCTGTGGCTGGCGGCGCGCAACGTCAAGCGCACGAAGGTGGTCAACAGCTACGGCTTGAACATTTACGATTTGCTGTATCACGAAAAGCTCGTGCTCTCGCGCGCGGCGGCGGAAGAGTTGAACCACTTGCTCGACCCGCAGGCGCAGAAAGCGAATCGCGCGAGTGATGAAGAAACTCCCGCTGCTGCAACGGAAAACGAGGGCGCGGAAGAAGAGGAGGCGGCATAACAGATGAGAACAGTTTGGGACATCATCAAGTCGCCGGTGATTACGGAAAAGGCTCTGATGGCGAAAGAGGAATCGCAGGACGCTCGCCAGCTTTTGACCTTCCGGGTTGACCGCCACGCCACCAAGCCTGAGATCAAGTCCGCCGTCGAGACCATTTTTCAGGTCAAGGTGGATCAGGTACGCACGATCAATTACATGGGCAAGACCGCACGGCGCGGACGCCACGAAGGCCGCAAGCCCTCATGGAAAAAAGCCTACGTCACCTTGAAGCAGGGCGAGCAGCCCGTGGATTACGGCGAAGCAATCTAAGGAATTTTAGATTTTAGATTGCCGATTTGCGATTGGATAAATCGCTTCTGTTTTCAACTCGCAAATCTAAAATCGCAAATCGGAAATTAAAAGATGGGTATAAAGAAACTTACACCGACATCGCCGGCGCGTCGTTACCAGACATATTTGACGCGCGATGATTTGACTCCGGGCGCAGAGCCAGAGAAGTCTTTGCTTGAGCCGAAGAAGCGTATTTCGGGACGCAACAACGACGGGCGCATTACAGTGCGTCGTCGCGGCGGCGGCCACAAACGCTTTTATCGCATCGTTGATTTCAAGCGCGATAAGGACGGCGTGCCCGGTCGCGTGACGCAGATCGAGTATGACCCCAATCGCTCGGCGCACATCGCTCTGATTACTTATCTCGACGGCGAGAAGCGTTACATCGTCTCGCCCGTCGGCCTCGAAGTCGGCAAGACTGTGATGAGCGGCCCCGAAGCGGACATCCTGCCGGGCAATAACTTGCCGATTCGCAATATCCCTTTGGGAACGCAGATTCACAACATCGAGCTGCGCCCCGGCAAGGGTGGGCAGATGGCTCGCAGCGCGGGAGCGTTCGCACAGCTCGTCGCTAAAGAAGGCGATTATGCGCAGCTTCGGATGCCTTCGGGCGAAGTTCGCCGCGTGCCCGTCGTCTGCAAAGCGACGGTCGGGCAGGTCGGCAACGTTGAGCATGAGAACGAAAGCATCGGTAAGGCCGGACGCTCGCGCTGGAAGGGCATCCGCCCGCACGTGCGCGGCGTCGCGATGAATCCGGTTGACCACCCGCACGGCGGCGGCGAAGGCAAAACCAGCGGCGGACGCCATCCCGTCACCCCTTGGGGACAACCGACGCGCGGCTACAAGACGCGCAGCAACAAGCGCACGCAGAAGATGATCGTGCGTGACAGGCGAGTTAAATAATGTCCCAAGTCCCAAGTCCAAAGACCCAAGTCAAAACAGAAAACTTGGGACATGGGACTTGAGACTTGAGACTAAAGTGGAGCGAAGCGAAACGCTATGGCACGTTCAGTAAAAAAAGGCCCGTTTATAGACAAGAGCATACAGAAGGCTGTGGAGCGGATTCGCTCCGGCGCAGCGCGTCCACCGGCCATCAAGACGTGGTCGCGTCGTTCGACGATTACGCCCGACATGGTCGGCTTGACCTTCGGCGTGCACAACGGCAGGCGTCATCTGCCGATTTACGTGACGGAGAACATGGTCGGACACAAGCTCGGCGAGTTTGCGCCGACGCGCACCTTCAAAGGCCACGCGGGAACGAAGGCCGAGAAGTCTTCAAAGGTAATGAGGAAATAGTTTTCAGTTTTGAGTTTTCAGTTTTCGGCTAGAAACAGACTTGCTTTTACTGAAAACTGAAAACTCAAAACTGAAAGCTGCTAACGGAGTGAGCTATGGAATCGAAAGCCAGTGCGAAATATCTTCGTGGGTCGGCGCAGAAAGCGCGGCTCGTGATTGATATGATTCGCGGCAAAAATGTTAATAAGGCTTTGGCAATCTTGCAGTACACGAATAAGCGTGCGGCGGACAGCATAGAGAAGTGCGTGCGCTCGGCTATCGCCAACGCGAGCGAGGCGGCGGAGAAGGCGAACATCGCTATTGACCCGGACGAGTTGTGGGTCAAAGCCTGCTTCGTAGATCGCGGGCCGTCGAAGAATCGTAGCCGCATGCGCCCTGCCCCGCAGGGACGCGCTTATCGCGAGAAGCGACACTTCTGTCATGTGACGATCTTGCTGTCGAGCGACGAGCCGCAGAAGGCTGCGCCCGTCAAAGGCCAGACTGCGGCAACGGAATCCGCGAAGCCCGCCGAGAGCAAGAATCGCAAGCGTGGCGGAGCGGCCTCTGCCCCGCGCGCCAAACACACCGCGCCGAAGGCTGAGAGCGCAAAGAGTGAAGCTCCGGCTGAGACCAGCGGTGACGCGGAAACGAGCGCAGAATAAATGCTTGGTTTGAGATGCGAGCAATTTGAAATCTCAAATCACAGGAACTGAAACGGAGAAGAAGAGTGGGTCAGAAAGTTCATCCATACGGCTTCCGCCTCGGCTACAACAAAGACTGGCATTCGCACTGGTTTGCTAAAAAACAGTTTGGCGAGTACCTCCTCGAAGATCTGAAGCTGAAGCGCGATTTGAAGAATCGCTTTGCGGGCGCAGGCGTCTCGCATGTTGATATCGAACGTGCCGCCAATCGCCTCAAGATCATCATCTACACGTCGCGCCCGGGCATCATCATCGGTCGCAAAGGCGCGGAGATTGATAAGCTCAAGAGCGATCTTTCTTCCAAGACCGGCAGAGAGGTGCTGGTCTCGATTCAGGAGATCCACAAGCCGGAATTGAACG
>JACMLC010000443.1 GCA_014379795.1 Pyrinomonadaceae bacterium | reverse complement strand
GCTACGGCGATATGCCGCCCTTGAGCAGGGGCGGGCGCGTCTTTGCCATCGTCTTCATGCTCGCGGGCGTCGGCACTGTGCTGTACGCTTTGACGAGCGTGGTGCGCTCAATCGTCGAATCGGAAATTCTCGCTACGCTCGGCATGCGCCGCCGTTATCGTGAGATGAAAAAACTGCAAAACCACTTTATCATCTGCGGCGCGGGACGCATCGGCTCGCGCATCATCCGCGAGATGCAGCGCAGCGGCGCTCACTTTATCGTTATCGAGAAGGATTCGCAGAAGGTCGCAGACCTGACAGAGCGCGGCACGCATGTGTTGCTGCGCGATGCGACGCTCGAAGAATCCCTGCTCGAAGCCGGAGTCGCGCAGGCGCGCGGGCTGGCCGCCTGTCTGCCCGATGATGCGGACAATCTGTATGTCGTGCTGACGGCGCGCGACCTCAATCGCAACCTGCTGATCGTCGCCCGCGCCGTCGAAGAACAGGCGCTGCCAAAGCTCATTCGCGCCGGAGCCAATCGCGTCGTCTCTCCGAACATCATCGGCAGCCATCGCATGGCGCAGGCTTTGATGAAGCCCGCCGTCGCAGATTTTATGGATTCGATTGCGGCTGAAGGCATTGATCTGGGCTTTGAGCAAATCGAGGTCGCGCCTTCATCCGCCTACATCGGCAAGAAACTGAGCGCAACCAACATTCGTTCCGAATTGGACATAGTGATCGTCGCTATCCGCAGACACGGCGGAGAGATTATCTATCACCCGACCGGCGAAGCCGTCATCGAAGCAAACGATATTCTAATCGTCATTGGCCGCGCGGAATCACTGGCAGTGATGACCGGGTTAGCGCAGGAAAGATAGAACTCAAGTTAAGGGTTCAAAGCTTCAAAGCTGTTTGAAAATTCCGAAATTTGCGCCAGAGGCGCAGGCAGAAGGTAGCCAGACGTGCAACGTCTGGAAGGTCGAAGAAAAGAATAGCGCATTGAAGATGCGCCAAGAACTGTCTGTCCGCACCTTCAGTGCGGAAAAGATTGTGTCATCTCACCAGACGTTGCACGTCTGGCTACCTTCTCATCGCCGCTCGCGCGGCTGAACGGAATTTTCAAACAGCTTCTTAAGCTGATACGCCTGCGACTTTGAGCTTTGAACCTTGAACTTATGAAAATACTTGTCACAGGCGGGAGCGGTTATCTGGGCAATCATGTGCGTCGCTTCTTTAGCGCAGATGATTTTTCGCGTCGCTCGCATCTTGACGTTTTGAATCCGAATGATGCTGCGATGGCTGCTAATTATGATGTCGTGATACATCTGGCGGCGCATCTGGACAAAGACCCTGCGGCGGCTGAGAACTGCTTTCGCACGAATGTCGAAGGCACTGCTAACCTGCTCCGGTACATGCAGCCCAATTCCGTTTTTATTTACGCTTCAACCAAAGACGTGTACGGCGCGTTTGCGGACGAGTTTAGAGAAGTGCCTGAGACTTGCCGGACGGATTACAACGGGCAATCCGCGCTCGAATGGTCAAAGCTGATCGCGGAGCGTTACGTGGAGTATTATGCTGCGGAGAGAGGTTTTCGCTCGTGCATCTTTCGCCTGTCAACCGTTTACGCGCGGCCTTCGGATGGCAACGAGCCGGGATTTGTCACGTACTATGTAGAGTCCGTGAAGTACGGCGAAGCGATTCGTCTGCCGCTTGAAGGCAAACCCGTCCGCGACATTTTACACGTAGACGATTTCTCGCGCGCCTGCCGCTCCTTTATAGATTCGAAGCTCACGCGCGGGCTTTATAACCTCGGCGGCGGCATCAGGAATTCTTCGACCTTGCGCGAACTCATCGAAAAAATTGCGGGCATGATTCAGTGCAACGCTGTGATAGATGAAGAGACGCGGCTGCCTACGCCCGTTCCGGTCAATTATATTTCCGACATCACACGCGCGCGCGAAGAGCTTGGCTGGCAGCCTCAGCTTGAGATGGAAGAAGGCTTGCGCAGCCTCTTTTAAGTTTTGAGATTTTGGATTGTTGAAAAAGCGTAAACTCGAAGCAGATAAAATCCGGCGCGTCGTTGTGCGCGGCACGAACTGGGTGGGCGATGCAGTGATGACCGTTCCCGCGCTGCGCGAGCTGCGCCGCGTCCTGCCGCACGCGCACATCACGCTCTGCACACGCCCGTGGTCTGAAGGTATCTTTGAAGATGCGGATTTTGTTGATGACCTGCTGCTTTATGATCGCTCGAAAGGCTTGCGCAGCGTCGCGCGTCAAATCAAGGAATGGCGCAACCGAAAGTTTGATCTCGCAGTGCTTTTTCAGAACGCATTTGAAGCCGCAGCTCTGGCAACGGGAGCGCGTGTCCCAACTCGTTTGGGTTATGCGACCGATGGACGCCGCGCATTGTTGACGCATCCGCTCGCGGCTCCCGGCTGGCGCGGCGCGCGGCATGAAGTCTTCTATTATTTGAACCTCGTCGGAGAGTTGGAACAACTGCTTTACGGAACATCCGATGCGATGCAGCGTGAGCCGCAGTTTGATTTAAAAGTCTCTGCGGCGCGGCAGGATAAAGCGCGAGAGATGTTGCATGACGCAGGCGCGAGGCGGGACAGCCCGCTCGTCGCGCTCTGTCCCGGCTCGACAAACAGCCTCGCAAAGCGTTGGCCTGCGAGGAGTTACGCGGAGTTGGCGGACAAAATCACCGGAGAGATGGGAGCCAATGTAATTCTCATCGGCTCACAAGATGAGTTGGATGTGTCGCGCGAGGTGGCAAGCCTCATGCGCTCTCAACCGGTGATGCTGACGGGGCGCACGAACCTTGCGCAGGCCGTCGCGGTCTTGAGCCTGACGGATGTTTTGGTTTCCAACGACACAGGCCCTGCGCACATCGCTGCCGCGCTTAATCGCCCGACGCTCGTGATTTTTGGGCCAACAGACCCGACGACGACGCGCCCTTTTTCGCCGGTCGCGGAAGTGATTCGCAAGCCGCCGGATTGCGCTCCTTGTATGCTGCGCGTTTGCCCGATAGACCATCGCTGCATGACCGCGATTACTCCTGACGAAATCTATGCACGCGCTGCTTCATTAATGGAACAGATGACTGCCACAGAGACACAGAGGCACTGAGAAAGCAAATGAGAAACCCACAAAGCTCTTTGAAAGGAGCGCGATTCGCCTCTCTTTATTTCTATCTTTATAGCCTAATCTCTGTGTCTCTGTGTCTCTGTGGCGATGAGAGGTATGCTGGATGAAGCGCCGCGCGGTGTTCATGGACAGGGACGGAACGATTTCCGAAGAGATTGGTTATGTCAATCACCCGTCGCGTTATCGCGTTTTTCCTTACGCGGCTGAGGCCGTGCGTTTGTTGAACGAGAACGGATGGCTGGCCGTGCTGGTGACGAATCAGGCTGGCGTGGCGCGCGGGTACTTTACGGAAAATTTAATCGGGTCGGTGCATGATGTGCTCAAAGATGGATTGGCGAGTGGGAATGCAATGCTTGATGCCATCTACTATTGCGCGCATCATCCGTCTGTGGGCGAGCCGCCTTATCGCTTTGATTGCGATTGCCGGAAACCTAAACCGGGCTTGATACTTCGCGCCGCAACGGATTTAGACATCGAGCTTGCAAGTAGCTGGATGATCGGCGACCGTTACAGCGACATAGAGCTGGCGCATAACGCGTGCGTTCATTCGGCGTTCGTGCTAAGCGGTTACGGGCGCGGCGAGTGGGAGTACCAGCGCGAGGCGTGGAAGCGCCAGCCGGATTTGGTCGCGGAAGATTTGCTCGAAGCCGTAAAGAAAATTATCGAAACGAATAAAAGTGAGGACGATTTGAGTGAGTCTTGAGCGAACGCCAGAGCAGGAGCGTCTGACGGCCATCGTGCGCCGGTTTCCACAGCGCAAGGTAGTGGTGGTCGGCGACTTGGTGGCAGACCAATCCCTGTACGGCGAGATTAGCCGCGTCTCGCGCGAAGCCCCCGTGCTGATTTTGCGACACGAGCGAACGGAGACGACGCCGGGCGGCGCGGCCAATTGCGCAGTCAACCTCGCCTCGCTCGATGCACGCGCGGTGCTCATCGGAGTGACGGGCGAAGACAAATCCGGCGACGCGCTGCTCGGCAAGCTGCGCGCGGCAAGGGTCGAATGCAGCGGCGTGATTCGCTCCGCAGAGGTTCAGACGACGACCAAGGTTCGCATCCTCGCAGGCCAGACGCACTCGACGCGCCAGCAAGTCTTGCGCGTAGATTACGAGAGTCAGCCGCTCGAAGACGCAGAGGTGCATGAACAACTTCGTGCGCGCCTGCGCGAAGCGACGGAAGACGCGGACGCTATTATCGTTTCCGATTACAACTACGGCGTGGCCGATGAGAGCATGGCGACCATCGCGCGCGAGATAGCAGAGCGGCGCGGCATTCCCTTGCTCGTAGACTCACGTTTTCGCCTCTCGCGTTTTCCCGGATTTACTTCCGCCACGCCGAACGAAGACGAGGTCGAGCAATTGCTTGAGCTGCATCTGGAAACGGTCGGAGAAATGGAAGCTTCATGCTCCCAATTGCGCGAGCGTTTGAACTTCAGAGCTTTGCTCGTCACACGCGGCAGCAACGGAATGTTGCTGCTCGAAGACGGCGCAGCGCCGCTGCACATCGAAGCCGTCG
>JACMLC010000044.1 GCA_014379795.1 Pyrinomonadaceae bacterium | reverse complement strand
GTTCGAGAGCGTGCGGCGTTGCAGCTTTGGCAAAGACAGGCGCGGATCGGTTCCGGGCTTGGGCATCACGTACAGGCCGCCCAGCTTTGTTTTATCCACAGGCTTGTCTTTATCTGTGGTCGGAGTCTCGGCGGCTGGCGGCGTGGCTCCGGCGGGGCGCGTCGCGCTCGTCTCGGCTTTGGTCTGCGTCTGCGCGCCGGCGGGCTTGTCCGTCTGGGTCGTAGCTCCCTGCTGCTGCCCGCTCGAAGCGGTTGCGGGCTTGGCTCCGGTTGCGGCTCCGACCTGCGTGCCTGCGGTCTGCTGCGAAGGCTGTGCGATTGATTCCTTTGGCCCGGATGCGACAGGCTCGCCTGTGGTCTTGCCTTTGGCGCGCGGCATCACCGTCAGAATCAAACGCTTGTCCGTCAGATAAGTGTTGGTAGCGCGCTTGACATCATCTGCCGTGACCTTTCGATAGCGCGCGAGGTCTTCCTGAAAATAATTCGGCTTGCCGACGAAAGTGGCGTACAGGTTAAGCTGGTCGCTCTTGCCGCCAAAGCCGCCGACCGTCTGCATGCCGTAAATGAGAGACGCTTCGCGCGCATTAAAAGCGCGCTGCACCTCTTCGTCGGTCGGAGGCTCTGCCTTCATTTTTTCGATCTCTTCATTGATGGCCTTCTCTAACTCTTCCAGAGTCTTGCCGGGACGCGCGGTGGCGACAATCTGAAATGTCCCTGCCAGCTCGCCCGTCTGGTTAAAGGCGGACACGTCCTGCGCGATCTGCTTTTCGTAGACCAGAGACTTGTAGAGCCTGGAGCCTTTGCTGTTGTCCATGATGGTCGCGACAGTGTCGAGCGCGGCTTCATCCTTCGCGTACTGCGGCATGCTGTGCCACGTCATGTAGATGCGCGGCAAGGTGACGCGGTCTTCCATCGTCAGGCGCATCTCTTTCTCAAGCGAAGGCTGGCGAGAGTCCATCTTTTTGACTTCGGGGCCGCGCTTGATGGGGCCAAAATATTTCTCTACGAGCTTGCGCGCCTCCGCCGGTTTCAAATCTCCTGCGATGACGAGGCTCGCGTTGTTCGGTGTATAGAAGCGGCGGAAAAAGTCTTTGACATCCTCCATCGAGGCGGCGGTCAAATCTTCGAGCGAGCCGATGGTCAGCCAGTGATACGGATGGTCGGGCGGGTACAGGGTCTCTGCCATCTTCGCGCGCACCAGACCATACGGGCGATTGTCATAATTCTGCCGCTTCTCGTTCTTGACCACGTCGCGCTGGTTGGCGAGCTTCGCTTCGGTCATCGCTTCCAGAAGATGTCCCATGCGGTCTGCTTCGAGCCACAGGGCCAGCTCAAGAAAGTTTGAAGGCACGACTTCCCAGTAGTTCGTGCGATCCGTATTGGTCGAGCCGTTGAGGGTTCCGCCAGCTTCCTGCAAGGGGCCGAAGAAATCTTTGTCGTAATGCTTCGAGCCTTGAAACATCATGTGCTCGAACAGGTGCGCAAAGCCCGTGCGTCCCGGCACTTCGTTCTTTGAGCCGACGTGATACCAGACATTGACGGCGACAATCGGCGTCGAATGGTCTTCATGCAAAATCACACGCAGGCCGTTTTCGAGCTTGAATTCGGTAAAGTTAATCGGCGGCAAAGGAGCCGCGTCAGCAGTGGTCGGGCTGGATGTTTTGTTCTGCATGTTATTTTTCTGCGCGAGCGCGAGAGCCGGTGAAAAGATTGAGATTGCGAGCAGGACAGCAACGAGGCGTTTGAGTCTCATGACAAAGGTCTCCTTTTTCTTCGAGCCGCGCGCGACGTGCGGGGCGTGCGCCTTTCAAACACCGGAGGCGCAGCTTCTTCCAAAAAATTCTTTTGTACCTGTTGGGGAAACGAGGGATGTATTTATTCTAGCCTGCCATTCGACAGACATGCAAACCAGCGCGTCCGGCCATGCGTCCTACTGGAACTTTTAAATTGGCTCGTTCCTCGCCGAGTGTATTCCGCCTGTGCGCAAATCTTCTTCGGTGGGCACGTCTGCGGCCTCAATTGTCGCCAGCACTTCGGCATTAATTTCCGGCAGCGAGACGATGCGGTTGGCCTGCTTGCTGATGGTCAGCTCGAACAGGTTGCGCGCCGTTCGTGCGTTGCCGAAAGATTCATCGCGCGCGAGCGTCAGCAGCTTGAAAATATCCAGTAGCTTCTGCGCGGCATCTGCGCTCACCTTGAAATCGGCTTTCCCGCAAAAGCCTTTGAAAATCTCGACCAGTTGTTCCGGCTGGTAATCCTCAAAATGCAGGTACTTGTTAAAGCGTGAGCGAAGCCCCGGATTCGAGGCGATGAACTCGTCCATCTTTTCCGTGTAGCCCGCGACGATGACGATCAACTCATGCCTGTGATCTTCCATCATCTTGAGCAGGGTTTCGACGGCCTCCTGCCCGAAATCGTTGCCTCGCCCTTCGGGGTTGAGCGCGTAAGCTTCGTCTATGAACAAGACGCCGCCGAGAGATTTGCCGACCACCTCTTTAACTTTCAGAGCGGTCTGCCCGACAAAGCCTGCGACCAGACCGGCGCGATCCGTCTCGACCAGATGCCCTCGACTCAAAATCTTGAGCGTGCGATAAACCTGCGCCAGCAGCCGTGCAATCGTCGTCTTGCCCGTGCCCGGATTGCCGTAAAAAACCAGATGCCGCGAGATAGGCAGTGGCTGCATTCCCTTCTCTTCGCGCATCTGCTGGACTTTTAAAAAGTTGATGAGCTGGCGCACGTCCGCCTTGACGCGCTCAAGACCGACGAGCGCGTCCAGCTCTTTCATCAAATCTTCGAGCGGGCGCGGCGGCTCGTCTTCAACTTCTACGGGTTCTTCTTCTTCCTTCTCTACATCGTCTTTTGCTTCTTTGACTTCCTGCGCATCAGCGGGCGCGCCTCCCTGCGGGTACAGCGTCTGCTTGAATTTTAGAAGCGCGGCGGCTTCCGCCTTTGTCACCGTGCCGTCGAATTTAATAACCAGATTGGCAAACTCAAAAAGGGCGTGCTGCGCGCGGTCTGCGTAATTGAATCCGTAGCGGCGGTCGTACTCTTCCAGGTAAGAGATTGCGACCGGCGCGCGATCCAGCCTTTGCAGGATATGCTGGTCGAAAGATGTCTGCGCGGGAAGCGGGAAAGCGTTTTCCAGAGGCTTGAGGTCAAACCAGAGACAAATCTTTTCAAAGTATCGCTGCTTTCCCTCTACGGAAATCTGCCGCACGTCTATGAAGCGGCGCGCGATGGCGAGCAGTTGATTCTCCAACACCATCTTCGCGTCCGGCGGTTGCTCCGCGCCGCGCCACACGGAACGAATGCTCATCTCAAGCGGCATCTGCAAATCGCCGAAAGCTTTCTTAAGAGACGCCACAAGGCGCGTGTTATCAGGAGTGAGCGACACAGGCGTTTTTATTTTCTCCTCGGATTTTCCGCGAGCGATTATAGTGATGCCAAGTTGCAAAACAAAATAAGGAAATAGATGAAACAGTCAAAGCGGGGGCAAGCCCCTCTTCCTGACCTGCTAATAAGCTTGGCTTGCATGACACAATCCGCATTGTCTCACAGGTCGGGAAGGCGGGCTTGCCCCCGCTCTTGCTTATTTTTTTTGCAATTTGATGTTACATGCTATTGTTCGAGCAATGACCAAAACCACATGACACAAATCTTCTTAAACTATGAACTACTTCAGCCCTAAATCCGCAGCCGAAAGATATGCGAAGGGGCGTCCCTTCTTTCACCCGTTAATAATCGGGCGCATCCGGCAATTATTGTCTCTCACAGGAGCTTTGCCGCGTGCGCTCGATGTGGGCTGCGGCACAGGTCTTTCGACCGTCGCGCTGCAAGAGATTGCCGGCAAAGTTGTCGGCGTGGATGCTTCGCCTGAGATGCTCGCGCATGCGCCGCGCCGCGCTGGTCTCAATTTCTGCATGGCCTCTGCCGAAAAGCTTCCTTTCAGTGAAGGGAAGTTTGATTTCATCACTCTCAGTCAGGTTTTCCACTGGCTTGACCGGGAAAAGTTTTTCGCGGAAGCGCGCAGGGTCTTGCGTCGGCGGGGCTGGCTCGTCGTCTATGACAATTATTTCTCAGACCGGATGGACGAGAATGAGGAATTTCGTGATTGGTTCCGGGAATTTTATCTCAAAAAATATCCAAGCCCGCACCGTCCATGGGCTTCCTTCACGACTGAAGAAACGCTCGAAGAAGGTTTTGAGTTGATAAGCCAGGAGATGCATGAGAACACACAGAACTTTTCGCTCACAGCATTGGTGGATTACCTGATGACGCACAGCAACGTTATCGCGGCGGTGGAAGGCGGCGATGAAGCAGCGGAAGCAGTCAGGGCGTCTTTGATAGAGAGGATAGAGCCTTACTTCGCAGGCAGAGACGAAGCCGGATTTCTGTTCAAGGCTCCAATCTGGATTATGCAACGCTCGGCCTAGCAGGAGGATAGTGTTATGGAGATTGCGATTCACAAACTCGCTGTCATCAGCTTCTTCATCATCGGGCTGTCGCACGTTATCCAGCCGCGCGTGTGGGTGCAGTTCTTTATAGAAGTTCGCAACAAGGGCGAGGCCGGAAGCTTTATCAATGCTTTTATACATTTCCCGCTCGGCGTGCTGATCGTCTCATTTCATAACGTGTGGCATGGGCTGCCGGTGATTCTGACCCTGATGGGATGGGGCTGGGTGTTGAAAGGCTTGATCTATTTTATCTTTCCGCGTTGGGGCTTGAAAACGATGGCGCGCGTGTCCATGAAAAAGTCTTGGGAGTTCGTCGCCGCCGGTTTGATCTTTCTCGCGCTGGACGGCGTGCTGATATATTCGCTGTTTAGCAGGCAATGAGTTTTAAATATTTGCCACAGAGGACACAGAGCGCACAGAGGAGTTATAAACAGAGTGGACAGGATTTAAAGGATAAAAATTATCCGTGTTCATCTGTGTTTATCTGTGGATAATTTTCTTCTAAATATACTCTTATGAGCAAATTTCACAATTTCAAAAAATATGCCTGGTCACAACGCGCCGCGTGTTTTTCATCGGTCGGCTCGAATCCGAATTTTTTATAAAGTCCGATTGCTTCTTTCAGCACACTGTTTGTTTCCAGATAAATCCGTCGAAATCCGCGTAGTTTAGCTTCTTCTATCATTCTTTCCAGAGTCCGTTTGCCGAAACCCTTTCCGCGCAAGCTTTTATCAAAATACATTTTT
>JACMLC010000442.1 GCA_014379795.1 Pyrinomonadaceae bacterium | reverse complement strand
GAAATTGATTCCGCACTGCTGCCCCGACGCCGGAGAGGCGAACGAGAGAGCGGAAACGACGAAAAACACCGGAACAACTAAATAGGTGAGTAGGCTTCTGGACATAACGCCTCCATTGAGATGATGGAGGCGAGTAGGCTTCTGGACTTAATGCCTCCATTGAGATGATGGACGGTAATTTTACCACAGAAATTGGGGGATGTGCTCGGTAAACGGGTTAATTAATTATAAAAATCAACTAAACCATAAATCCCAAAAAAACCGTCCTTTTCCGTAGTGCGGAAAGCAATCGGGTATCAAAAGCTAAAAAAATTGAAACGCGGATTCGTGGTTGATGAGCCATCTTCATTTGGCTTTAGCCAAAAGATTCGGCTAAAGCCGATCAATGATACAACTCTTGTCCACTAGCTAAAGCTAGCGGCAATTCAAATCTCTTTGATGACATAGGCACTAGCCCTTATCTCTCACGTACTGGCGCGCACTAATGCATCCTGAATGGCCCGCCCGGTGGCTCTGGCTCTAAATCCGGGCGCGCGGAATCCTGTACGACCTCGTGCATCTCTAGGACGTTGGCTTGCGGGAAAGCGTCTTTGGGCAACGTGCCGGATTGAGCATGCCCTTTGACGAAGGCATCTGAGCGTACCCAGTTGAGGAAATCCTGACGGCTCTGCCAGACTGTGAAAACAATATACGGGTCGCCCTCGTTGACCGGGCGCAAGACCTGATTGGAAACGAAGCCGGGCATCTGGTCTACGAGTCCGGCGCGCTCGCGGAATCTTTTCTCAAAGGCGTCCGCGTAATCCTGCTTGACGTAGATACGATTGGCGACAGTTATCATTTTCTATTTCTCCCTTAAGCTGATGATACCACTTTGCGGCAAACTATCGCCGCTCTCGCTCTCCTTGCGTGTTCATTCATCCGTAGACGGTTTTGAGCGTAAACGCTTGATGCGTGCGCGCCGCGACTTCTCTTCGAGGGTGCGATTCTTCGCGCTCGAAGGGACGCGCGTCGGAACGCGCTTGGCCGGGCGATGGTTGAGCCGCTCGATTTTCTCGCGGAGCTTTTGCAAACAGATCGCTTTGTTGCGGTGCTGGCTGCGCTCTTCGCGCGAGGTGACGACCAAGCCGGAAGGCGGATGACGGAGCCTGACCGCGCTCTCAGTCTTGTTGACGTGCTGGCCTCCGGGGCCGCTCGCACGAAAGGTCTCGACCTCGCATTCGCGCAGCAATTCTTCGTCGGATTCCGGCAATAAAATCATTTCCACCTCGCACACTCTCAGATGATAATTATAAGCGTTATGATAACCTATAGCTGTTCGCATTCGGGTACAGGAAAGGAATAATCAGATGAAGAAAAAAGTTATCAAGACAGACGAAGAGTGGCGAGAGCAACTCACGCCGGAGCAGTATGAAGTCGCCCGCCGGAAAGGAACCGAGAGACCTTTTACCGGCCAATACCATGATTCAAAAGACAAGGGCGCTTATAAATGCGCGGCTTGCGGCAACGAGCTGTTCACCTCCGAAGCGAAGTTCGATTCAGGCTGCGGCTGGCCGAGCTTTACTGCGCCGAGCGCAGAAGACAACGTCCGCACCGAAACTGATACCACTCACGGAATGGTACGCACAGAAGTTTTGTGCGCGAGCTGCGACTCTCATCTGGGACATGTGTTCGACGACGGCCCGCGCCCGACCAACCTGCGCTACTGCATCAATTCGGTCGTGCTCGATTTAGACAAAGAAGAATAAGAGACCAAAGGGGCTTGGAGCGCCTAACAAAACCAAGATTAGCCACAGAGGCACAGAGACACGGAGATAACCGCAGACATTTTATTTAACGTCAGTTCGACGTAAGAAGGGCGAGGCAACCAGCCCGCGTCAGCGGGCGGCAGCATGTAGCCACATGCGTGAGCATGGGGAATCATAATGCCAGACATTGTTTGAGCCTGCGTAGCTGGCGACAGATGTGATACCGCAGCTACGCAGGCTCTGGTATTGATGGATGCTGAGTGTCCCCATGCTGGCGCATGGGGCTACACGCTGCCGCCTGCTCCGCAGGCTCTTTGAGTAGCCTTACCTCGAACTGACGCTATTCAATACTGAATTGATGATTCAAATCTGAATGCCACAGGCAAAGACCAAAGGCCAAAGACCCAAGACCAATTCAGTAATTCGTCAATATCGCTTCGGGCGCAAATCCCATCTGCAAGAGGCGGTCGCGCGTCTGCTCGATCATCTCGCGCGAGCCACAGACGAGGGCGACGGGGGATTTCAAGTCCGGCACG
>JACMLC010000441.1 GCA_014379795.1 Pyrinomonadaceae bacterium | reverse complement strand
CTGCACAAGATGCCCGAAGGGTTTACGGTCGCTTCGATCATGCTGGCTTCGGGACGCTCTGCACGCAAAGCCATAGTGGCATCGCTCCTGGTCGGTGCGGCGACCTTTGCCGGAGTCATCTGCGTTGCGCTGCTCAAAGCCAGAGTCGAGACGATTGTAGCTTACGCGCTTCCCTTCTCTGCGGGCGTCACGCTCTACGTCGCGGCCAGCGACTTGATTCCGGAGGTCAATCATAAAGAGGAACGGAATCCGATTGTCTCCATCGCCGTCTTTGTCGGCGTCGCGCTCTTCTACCTGTTGCATCGCGTCATCGAAGGATGACGAGACTGACATGCCGCAGAAACAAGCGGCTGAAATAATACCCCCTCATTCACCCCCTTTGCTCTTCCCCTTTTGACTCTCGTTTGTTAGTTGGTATGATTACATTATTGATTACCCGACTTCATAAAATTGCTCTTCTCTGCTTCGTCGCATTCGTCTGTCTCTCTCAGGCGAACCTGACGGCGCATGCGCAAACTCCTGATTTTGAGATTCCGCAGCCGACCGGGAATGCCGTCAACGACTTCGCCGGAGTCATGAATGAGCAGGCCAAGCAGAGCCTCGAAAACATTCTCATCAATCTGAAAAAAGAGCAGAAGATAGAGTTTGCCGTCGTGACGGTTAAAACAACCGGCGGGAGAGATATTTTTGATTACGCGCTGGCTATCGGGCGAGGCTGGGGAGTCGGGCCATCTCAAGATGAGAAGCAAGGTCTCTTATTGTTGGTCGCGGTTGATGATCGCAAATACCACACGTTAGTGAGCAGACATCTGCAAGGCGAATTGCCGGATGGAACGGTTGGCACGATTCAAAGGCAATATCTGGTTCCGGCCTTTCGCGCAGGAGATTACAGCGGCGGGTTGACGGCGACGGTGCGCGCTTACATAGACACGCTGGCACAGAAACGCGGATTCAGCACGGCTGGCATCTATCAAGGGAACGAGGCACAGACGCGCCGCACTCCTCCTCCGAGAAACACAAAAGCTAAAGGCGGCATCTCCATCTGCGGGCTGGTTGTGATTGTCGCCATTATCCTGATTGTGCTGGCGGTAAGTCGCGGCAGGGGCGGTGGCGGCGGTGGTGGCTGCTTGAATATGCTTTTGCTCGGATCGCTTTTCAGCAGCTTTGGTCGCGGCGGCGGGAGTTCCGGCGGATGGGGCGGCGGCGGCTTTGGCGGGTCGAGCGGAGGCGGTGGCGGTGGTTTCGGCGGTTTCGGCGGCGGCGGAGATTTTGACGGAGGCGGCTCTGGTGGAAGCTGGTAAAGGCGATGCTATTTTCAGATTGCATTCTTTCTTTAATGATGGCCGCGCCTTTGATTGTGAGAGCAGGATAAAAACGAATGGCTGATAAAATTACTAAAGACTCGCTCGATTCATTCGTCGCGGATTTAAGAGCCACGCATGGCGAAAATCTCGCCTCGGTGATGATTTACGGCTCTGCCGCTGCGGGCGATGAGATGGCGCAGCAGTTCGGCCTCAACGTGCTCGTCGCTTTGCATCGCATCACGACCGAAGATTTGCGGCTCGCGCAAGCGCCGACACGCGAGTGGCAGCGGCTGCGGCAATCCTTGCCCGTCTATTTCACGCTCGCGGAACTGAAGGATGCTGCGGATGTTTTTCCGATAGAGTTTCACCAGATGGAGCGCACGCGAAAAGTTCTTTACGGCACAGACCCCTTCGAGACGGTACAGGTCTCGGATATCAACCTGCGGCATCAAACCGAATACGAGTTGAGAGGCAAGCTGATTCAACTGCGCCGTTCGTATATTCCCGCTTCGTCTTCCGCCGCCAAGCTCTCTGCGCTGATGAGCGAGAGTCTGGCGACCTTTGCCTCGCTCTTTCGCCCGGTACTGATTTTGAGCGGCGCAGAGCCGCCCGTGGCAAAGCAGGACGCTGTGCGCTCAACCGTTCGCCTGCTGGGGCTTGATGGCGACCCGTTTGAAAAAATCATGAATCTGCGCACGGCGGATTCCGCCTCAAGCTTGGCTGAAGACGAAGCCAATGAGCTTTTCGCGTCTTATCTCTTGCAGCTTGAGCGCGTCATCGAAGCGGTTGACCGAATGCACGAGGCAGGCGCTTGAAACGCGTGCGTCAGATTTAATGGATTGTCGGCTTGATAATCCGGCACGAGGCTCTACAATATTTGTCGGGTCTTTCTTTGAACAGATGGAGAATTTTGAGATGAATAAGAGAAGAATGTGGCTGCTGGCTCTGGCAGTGTTTGTGTCTGTGACGGCGAGCGGCTGCGGCTATAACACGCTCCAAAGTAAACAACAGAATGTCAAAGCGAAATGGGCTGGCGTAGAGAATCAGCTTCAGCGGCGCTCAGACCTGATTAACAACATGGTCGAGGTAGCCAAGCTGGCAGGCGTGCAGGAGCAGGAAGTCTTCGGCACGATAGCTCAATCCAATGCACAGCTTATCAACGCGCAGAAGGCCGCGCCCCAAGGCGAGAACGGTGACAAAACGCCCGAACAAAAACAGGCGATTATAGATGCCAACAATAGTTTCGGCGGCACCATCGGGCGGCTGCTTTCTTTACAGCAGACGTGGCCTCAGCTCAGGTCGAACGAGAATTTTTTGAAGGCGCAGGACGAGTTGGTTGGAACTGAAAATCGCGTAGCCACTGCGCGCGGCGATTACAACACAGCCGTGCAGGATTACAACACGACGCGCGGCAGCTTTCCGACAGTAATCAGCGCAAAGCTTTACGGCTTTAAAGAAGAGCCGTACTTCAAAGCCGACCCGGCTGCACAACAAGCTCCCAAGATAAACTCTGACGATTACCGGCGAAATACAAATAAATAAAGCAGTGATAAGTGATGAGTGATAAGTGATAAGAGAAATGCTATTGCTCTTTCTTATCACTTATCACTTATCGCTTATCACTATCTTTTAGAATCCGCGCGAGCTGCACATGTCGCAGTGGTCGCAGGGCTTGCCGCCCGGTTCCAGCTCACACTTTTTCTCGCCTTCAAAAAAATCAACCAGCTCGGCAACGGTCGCTTCCTCGACGCCGAACTTTTCCCGGCTCGGGTGCGAGGCCGTAGCGGCAGGCACGTAGATGCCGCTCAGACGCGGAGAGCGCGTGTCGTATGAAGATGAAGATGATGCTGTAGCGGCTTCGCGTCTTGCGCCAACATGCTCGCCGCCACGCGTTGCTCCAATAGCATCGCTTTTATCATGCGTGAGACGCGCTTCAATCTGAATTAACTTTTGTCGCAAGTCATCCAGACCGGCACGCATCGCAGAGAGTTCTGCGCTCAGCCCCGCGCCGTTTTGTTCGGTGGTGTGTGTCGTCTCAGGACGCCTTTCGGAGACGCGCCGCGCGATGCGCTCTGCCAGAAGTCGCGCCTGATCCTGCTCGCCGGTCATTGCGCCGTCTCCTCTGCTAATAAATCAATCCTGTCCACCACGCCGACAATCGCCGAGTCAATCGCCGCGCCCGCTTTGCCTGTCGCGGCGGTTGACGCGCCCCAGCCTTCCTGCACGATTAAGACCACATCGCCCTCGCCCGCATCCACCGAATCGAGCGCCAGTAGAGTGTTCGCCATCTCCACGCCTTCCGGCGTAATCTGGCGGCAGAGCATCACGCGCGCATTCTCGTAGCGCGGATTCTTCTGCGTCGCCACCACATTGCCAAGCACACGCGCCAGAATCATTCCTATCGCCTCTTCCCGTTCCAGACGTGATTTTCCGAATCCACAATCGCGATGATGGTGCAATCGGTCGGCGTGTCTTCGCGCTTGAAAGGAAAGCTCGCCTCTTTGCCGCGACACCAGTAGACCAGATCACCCTTCCCTGCGCCAATCGAATCAACCGCGACCAGCGGCTTGCCCTGCGGCTGAAGCTCCGCATCCAGCGACTGGACAATGAGCAGCTTGCGCCCTTCGAGCGAATCATTCTTGACGGTCGCCACCACCGTCCCGATCACGCGTGCCAATTGCATAAGAAAAGTTTGGAGAGTTCGGAGAGTTTATAGAGTTTAGGGAGTTCGGAGGGTTTATAGAGTTCATAGAGTATAAGACGCATTCAAGTTCTTAAACTCTCTAAACTCTATAAACTCCCCAAACTCTATGAACTCTCCGGACTAATATCCACCGTATCTATGACGCCGACGATGGCTGCGTCAACGGGCGTGTCCTTCATGCCTGTGGCGAGCCGCGCGCTGGAGCCTGCGACGACCAGCACGCGCTCGTGAAAGCCCGCGCCGACCGTATCAACGGCGACGACGTAACCGCTCGTATCCGTCCCGTCAAGATTGACCGGGCGGACGATGAGCAGTTTCTTGCCCATGAGCCGTTCATCCTTCTGCGACGAGACGACCGTGCCGACGATGCGCGCAATAATCATAAAAAGTCAGTGATGAGTGATGAGTGATAAGTGATGAGATAAAAGCGATGCTATTTCTTATCACTCATCACTTATCACTTGTCACTGCTTTTACCCGTTATTGCCGATGGGCAGGGCTTCGTCAACGCTGCCGTGCGGGCGCGGGATGACATGCACGCTGACCAGCTCGCCGACCCGTCGCGCCGCCGCAGCACCGGCATCGGTCGCAGCCTTGACCGCCGCGACATCGCCGCGCACAATCGCCGTCACGAAACCCGCGCCGATCTTTTCGTAGCCGACAAGGGTGACGTTCGCGGCCTTGACCATCGCGTCCGCCGCTTCGATCATCGCCACCAAGCCTTTTGTCTCAACCATTCCAAGCGCTTCTTGAGCCATTCGATTTGCTCCTCTGAACCAATGATTTTAAGAGAGCCTGCGCGTGAGCGCGCGTCGAACTCAAAGACCCTCACCGTTAAACTTTTATTAGCCGTGCGATGATTGTAACCCACTCTGACGCCCGCGAGCGAGTGATGTTGCGGGATAAAGCTCTCTCTGGCCTTATTCTTCAGCAGTATTTGACAACGACTCGGTATCCTTATTCTCTTTGCGTACTTTGCGTCTTACTTCTCTGCGCTCTTTGCGTTTAAATGATTTTTTAACGCAAAGAGCGCAAAGGAAATCTCGCAGAGACCGCAAAGAGTTTCCACTCTTGATTTAGATTATCTGTCCAAAGCTAAAAACGAAATCGGATGAAGACACTCTGGTTGCTCTTTGTGGTCAGCCGCTGCCAGCGGTACATACGTGGCAGACCGCTTGCCCGCGCGTATATTTTCGGTGATGTACGGATAGCGCGGATCGCTGACGGACTGATTGCCGCCGCCTTTTTTTACGTTCGGATTGAACCAATCTTCGACAATGCTCGCCTGCTGTTCGACGTTGTATTCGTTCCAGTTGCGATAGCTGCTTTGATCGTATGGATAAGCGTTATTACGATTGCCCGTGCGCCACATGGCCTGACCTTGCGCCATCACCGATTGAGCCATGTAGGCCATCGTGTTCCAGCCATGATGTCCCTGCCAGACGTGTGTCAATTCATGTATCAACGTCACGGGATCAACTTGGGCCGCGCTCTCGCGATAGATGGCCTCGCCCCAGTAGATTGTATACACCAGGCGAAAGGTGAGCGGGACAGGATTAAGGACGCCTGCGAGTGTGACAGGCACG